>NZ_JBHVOC010000032.1:0-87955 GCF_044142145.1 Streptomyces sp. BK79 | reverse complement strand
AACACTTCGGCCCTATGTGTACACGCTTTTCGAGAAGGGTCCCCCCAGCCACCGGCCGGGCTCCCCCGCCACCGGCCGCAAGCCGCCGAGACGGCCCGGCGTGCTTGCGAGACGCCGACGCGCCCCCACTCCGGGTGACCGGGCAGCGGGCGCGAGGGACCGGCGCACCTCGGCCCCCGCGTTCCTCCGGCCGCCCGCTCGCTTCTCACCCGTGCTGGAGCGAGCCGAGTCAAGGGTCGGCCGCAGGCCGATCGCCGAAGGCGACGCGCAGCGCCCTTTACTCGGGTCGCGGAAGCACGACACTGCCAAGGAAGCGGGCGGCCCCCACGGCCACTCCTCCCCCACCCCGGGCGACACCCACCTCGCACCACACGATCTTGCCGGGGACCCGTTCTTCCACGCCCCACTTGTCCGCCAGTTCCGACACGAGCAGCAGCCCACGCCCGCCCTCCGCGGGCTCCGCGCGCTCCAGCGGCACGGCAGGAACACCGTCCCCGCTGTCGTGCACCTCGACCCGTACGCCGTCCCCGCAGTGCGACAGGCGCAGCAGGAAGCCCCTGCCGGGCGGCACACCGTGCACCAGGGCGTTGGTCGCCAGTTCGCTGACGCACAGCACGACGTCGTCCACACGCTCACGCACTCCCCACTCGGCAAGCACCTCCCGTGCGAACGCCCGTGCGGCGGGGACGGACCGGCGGTCACGGCGGTAGAAGCGCTCACACGGAGACGGGGGTTGAGTTTCCTTGTTCACGTGACGAGGGTCACGCTCCGTGGTCATGATGAGACAGTGCGCACGGCCGTACAGCCGGTCTGTACGGGTGCGCGAGGGTGAACGTACGCGCGCGGGTGGGGAGTTCGACCGCATGGGCACGACGACACGGAGGAACGCCTCCGCGATGAAGATGGTGGGGGCGCTCCTCGCCCTCTACCGCCAGTCCGCCGGGCACACCCAGAGGTCACTGGGCGAGCGGTTCGTCATCGGCGAGCAGCAGATCGCCTCGATCGAACAGGGCAGGCGTCCCCTGAAACCGGACCTCGCCGAGCAACTCGACGAACTCCTCCAGACCAAGGGTGCGTTGTCGATCGCCTTGAGCAAGATGCCGGAGGTGGACCTGGTCCCGCTGTGGGCGGAGGAGTTCCTGGACCGGGAGCGGGAGGCCATCGCCATCTCGTCGTACGAGAACCAGGTGCTCCCGGGGCTGTTGCAGACGAGCGCCTACGCGCGTGCGGTGTTCCACAGCCGTGTCCCCAAGCTCAGCGAGGCCGAGACCGAGGGGCACGTGTCGACTCGAACGGAACGTCAGGCGATCTTCCATCGTCAAGAGCCGCCGATGGCCTGCTTCGTCATCTGGGAGGCAGTGCTGCGTGACCGCTTGGGCGGTGACCAGGTGTACTTCGACCAACTGAGGCATCTTCGAGAGCACTCCGAACTTCCCAATCTCACCTTGCAGATCCTGCCTCTTGGGCGGACGGCTCACGCGGCTCTGGACGGCCCCTTCGTCCTCCTGGAGACTCCTGAACATCAGCGGCTCGCATACACGGAGACCCAGCGCGGCAGCCAACTGATCGCCAACCCCGACGAGGTAGCGATCCTCACTCAGCGGTGTGCGATGCTGCGGTCACAGGCCCTCAACCCCGAAGACACGAGGGACCTGCTGGACCGTCTGCTAGGAGACCAATGAGCAGCACCGCACTTCGGTGGTTCAAGTCGAGCTACAGCGGCAGCGACGGCGGCAACTGCATCGAAGTCGCCTACGAGTGGCGCAAGTCGAGCTACAGCGGCAGCGAGGGCGGCGCCTGCGTCGAAGTCGCCACCGCCCCCACCGCCATCCACATCCGCGACTCCAAGACCACCGTCGGAGACACCGTCACCGTCGCACCAGCCGCCTGGACCGCATTCCTCGCATGGTGACGTCGGCCTTCCACAGGTCGTACTCGGTGTCGCGCGGACCGTACGCCGTGTACGGGGCGCCGTCCCCGAAGACCCGCACGGGATGCGTGGCGTCCCACGCCTCCCACCCGGGGTCTCCGGACTGAACGAACCGCACCCACGCCCCGTGCATCGCGTCGGCCAGCTCGCGCGGAGCGCCGTCGCCCGCGAGCTTGCGTGAGTCCGGCGCGTCCCCGGAGTCGAAGACGAACCCCAGTTCCAGGGCGTGGCAGGAGCCGAGGCCGGGCCGGCCGGACGGCCAGGCGAACTCGTAGACGTACGAGGAGCCCGGCCGCGCGTCGGCGACCCGGTGCAGCGGGACGCGGAGCAGGTGGTCGGTGACGAGCTGGCCGACGGTCTCGGCGGCGCCGGTGCCGGGGCGCAGGGCGCGGTAGCCGCGGACGACCTCGGTGCCGCAGCGGCAGCGGGCGCGGGCCCCGGCCAGGGCGACCGCGCCGAGGCGGTCGACGCGTTCGAGGAGGCCGCCGGGGACCAGCCAGAGCCGGTACTCGTCGCGGGTCCAGCCCATCATCAGGTCGACGCCGCGCGCCGCGTCACCGTCGACCAGCGCCTCCAGGGGGTCGGCCGGGACCACGTCCCCGTCGACGACGATCCCGAACGCGGGCCCGCCGAGCACGGGGCTGCTCAACCGGCCCACCTCGGCCTGGGCGCGCAGCAGCTCCCCCCGGTCGGCGGCGGCGAAGGCCTCGGCGGTGGCGGGGACCCTGAGGCGGGCGGCGATGCGGCGGACCATGCGCCGTACCTTGTCGCGGTCGGCGGCCTCGGGTGCGCCGCTCTGGAGCACGGCCCGCCGGAACAGGCCCCGCGCCCCGGGTGCGGCGAGAAGCGCGCCGGTGCTGATGGCGCCGGCGGACTGCCCGGCGAGGGTGACCCGGTCGGGGTCGCCGCCGAAGGCCGTGATCGCGTCCCGCACCCACTCCAGGGCGGCGATCTGGTCGCGCAGGCCGGCGTTGGCGGGGGCGTCCGGGAACAGTCCGTAGCCCTCGATGCCCAGCCGGTAGTTGATCGAGACGCAGACCACGCCGTCACGGGCGAAGGTGCGGCCGTCGTAGACGGGGACGGCGGAAGATCCCCTGGTCAGGGCGCCGCCGTGGAGCCAGACGAGGACGGGCAGGCGGGCGCCGGGGTCGGGGGCGGGGGTCCAGACGTTGAGGTTGAGGCAGTCGTCGCCGGGGATCGCGGGGTCGGAGAGGTACTGGGCGAACGCCTCGGAGTACGGGGGTTTGGGGGCCGTCGGGCCGAAGACGGCCGCCTCGCGGACGCCGTCCCAGGGCTCGGGGGGCACGGGCGGGCGGAACCGGCGCGGGCCGAAGGGAGGCGCCGCGTAGGGGATGCCGCGGAAGACGGCGACGTCGTGCTCGTACCTGCCGCGTACGGCCCCGTGGGGCGTACGGACCACGGGATTCGTCCGGCCTGCCATCACGCGCTCACCAGCCCTTCGGTGCACCGTCGTACCGCTCATGTCAAAGCGCCGGGGCGCCCGCGGCTATTCCGGGCCTTCGCTCGCGGCGCCGGTGGGGGACAATGGAGGACACGTCCGCCCACACCGCGTTGCTGAGGAGGCCGTCGTGACCGTCGACCCTCGCCGCCCCACGCCGACGACCGAGCCCGTGAGGATCGCCGAGGCCGACGCGCGGCACGCGGTGCTCGTGTTCTCCGGCAGCCTTGACGCTCCGGCGCTGCGCGTGCTGGAGGAACTGCTCCTCGACCACCGCCTGCGGGAACCGACCGTCTGGACGCTGGACATGAGCCACCTGGACCACATCGACCTGGCGTGCGCCTACGCGCTGCTGCGCACGGTCACCCGGGTCCCGGAACCCGTCGCCGTCACCGTGCGCGGGGCGCGTGGGACCGTCCACCGCACCCTGCGGCACGCGGGGATGGACACCGTCGCCTCCTTCGAGCACTGACCGGCCGCCCGCCCGGCGCCCGCTTCCCCGGTCTTCCCGCCGGGGCACGGCGTTACCTAGGATAGGAAGCGCTTTCTATCCCGGGCCCCGGACGGGCCGGAGAGGCGGTTGCCCGATGGTCCGTACGGCGAGCGCGCGCACGGCCGGGCCGACGCTGGCGGTGGTGGCCCGAGAGGCCGGGGTGTCGGTTCCGACCGCCTCCAAGGTGGTCAACGGGCGCGAGGACGTGGCACCCGAGACCCGTCGCCGGGTCGTGGAGGCACTGGACCGGCTCGGTTACGTGCGCCGCCCTCGCTTCGACCTCGCGCGGGCACCCCGGCTGGTCGACCTCGTCGTGCACTCCCTGGACAGTTCCCGGTCGGGCGCGGTGCTGCGCGGGGTGGAGGAGGCGGCGTACGACGCGGGGCTGGACCTGGTGGTCTCGGCGGGGGCGGGCGGACCGGGAACGCCGGGGACTCCGGGGACTCCGGGGCCCTCGGAGTCGTCGCGGCCGGAGCGCGGACGGCTGGACCGGCTGGTCCTGCGCGGCTCGTCCGGGGTGCTCTTCGATCTGGCCGAGCCGACCGCCGCCCAGTACGCCGTGCTGGAACAGCACCGCATCCCCTTCGTGCTGATCGACCCGGCGGTGGATCCGCCGCCGGGCGCGGTGTCGGTGGGCGCGGCGAACTGGCAGGGCGGGGTGACGGCCACCGAGCACCTGCTGCGCCTCGGGCACGAACGGATCGCCGTCGTCGCCGAGCGGCGGGGCGGGCTGTGCGACGACGCGCGGGTCGCCGGCTACCGCTCGGCCCTGGCCTCGGCGGGCGTGCCGGAGCGCCCCGAGTACGTCCGCCACGCCGGTTTCGACCGGGAGGACGCCCGCCGCCGTACGCGGGAGCTGCTGGACCTGCCGGATCCGCCGACGGCGGTGTTCGTCTGCTCCGACGCCATGGCGCTCGGCGTCTACGAGGCGCTGGCCGGGCGGGGGCTGACGGTCCCGGACGACATGAGCGTGGTCGGCTTCGACGACCTGCCCGAGGCGCGCTGGGCCGCCCCGGCGCTGACCACGGTCCGCCAGCCCTTCGCCGAGATGGCGGCGACGGCCCTGCGTCTGCTGCTGCGGATGATGGACGGCCACCGCCCGGAGAGCACCCGCACGGAACTCTCCACCCGCCTGGTGGAGCGCGCGAGCACGGCGCCGCCCCGACCCCGCGTTACTTGCCTGCCGGGAAAGTAGACGGTAACTTTCCCGAGCGGAAAGTAGAACGGGGCTACACGTACAGGGAGGCGGTGGCCGTGAGCACACCGGTCGATGCCGAACAGGCATGGAGGGACCTGCAGCGCATCCGGGTGCCGCAGGAGCGTGTGTACGACGAGGTCGAGCGGTCGGCCTCCGGCGGCCCCCGCGCGAGGTGGGCGACGGCCGCGATCATGTGGGTCTTCCTGGCCGGCCTTGGCCTGGAGCCTCCCCGGTGGGGCGTCTGGCTGGCCCTCGCCGGGTACCTCGTGGTCCTCGGCACCCTCGCCCGGGCCTTCGACCGCGGGAGCCGGGTGCGGCTGCACCACTCCCGCTGCGACTGGCGGATGCTCGCGGGCCTCGTCACGGGCGCGGTGGTGACCGGGGCGACGATCCTGCTGTCCGGCCGTCTGGTCGAGTCGCTGGAGCCGATGACGGGCGCCCTGATCCAGGCGACGGTCTCGGCAGCCGCGTTCGTGCTGGTCACCGGGCCGGTGAGCCGGTGGTCGACCGGCTCGCTGCGCGGCCGGGACCCGCGTCCGGTGATCGAGGGGGCGGGCCGGTGAGCACTCCCGCCGGATTCGACGAGTTGATCCATCCCGCCACCCGGCTGTCGGTGGTCGCCCTGCTCGCCGCCACCGAATGGGCCGACTTCGGCTTCGTCCGCGACAGCCTCTCGCTCAGCGACTCCGCCCTCTCCAAGCAGCTGCACACCCTGGAGGAGGCCGGCTACCTCGAACTGCGCAAGGAGGGCGGCGGCCGGAAACGGCGCACGAAGGTGCGGCTGACGGAGCGCGGGCGCGGCGCCTTCGAAGGGCACGTGGCGGCGCTCCGGGCGATCGTCGAGGGCGCCGACCCGACGGCGGCCCCCGGCCCGGCGCAACGACCGCTCCCCACGGAGGCCGCGCGATGACCTCGCCCCACTCCCCCGGCGTCGTCGTCGAGGCCCGCGACGTGACGATGACGTACGGCGACGTCGACGTGCTGCGCGGCATAGACCTCGACATCCAGCGCGGCGAGGTCTTCGCCCTGCTCGGGCCCAACGGCGCCGGGAAGACCACCACGGTCGAGATCCTGGAGGGCTTCCGGCGGCGCTCCGGCGGCGACGTCCACGTCCTCGGCACCGACCCGGAGCGCGGCGACGACGCCTGGCGCGGCCGTATCGGGCTGGTACTGCAGTCCTGGCGCGACCACCCCCGCTGGCGGGTCGCCGAACTGCTCACGCACTTCGCGGCGTACTACCCCGACCCGCGCGACCCGGCCGAGCTGCTGGCGCTGGTCGGTCTCACCGGCCAGGCCGGGCAGCAGGTGAACCGGCTGTCGGGCGGCCAGCGCCGGCGGCTGGACGTCGCCCTCGGCATCGTCGGGCGCCCCGAACTGCTCTTCCTGGACGAGCCGACCACCGGCTTCGACCCCGAGGCGCGGCACGAGTTCCACCTCCTGGTCGAACGGCTGGCCCGCGACGAGGGCGTCACCGTCCTGCTCACCACCCACGACCTGGTGGAGGCCGAACGGCTCGCCGACCGGATCGCGATGCTGGTCGGCGGCCGGATCCGCGCCAGCGGCACCCCGGCGGAACTGGCCCGGCGGGCCGCCGCCCAGGCCGAGGTCCGCTGGACGGCCGGCGACGGGACGCCCCGCCGCGAACGCACGGAGGACCCCTCACGGCTGGTCTGGGAGCTGCACCGGGACGCGGACGGGCCGATCCCCGGCCTGGAGGTCCGCCGCCCGACCCTGGAGGACACCTATCTGCACATGGTGCACCGGGCGGCCGACGGCACCGACGGGACCGAGGACGGGGAGGCACGGGCCGCATGAGCGCTCCGCACAAGAACGGTTACCGGCGGGCCGGGTTCCAGCGCGGCGGGATCGAGCTGCGCCAGCTCCTGCGCAATCCGAAGGAGCTGTCCGGCCATCTGACCAACGTGGCCGTCGCGCTGGCCGTGGCCGCCTTCATCGGTGAGGACGTGCCCGGCACCCAGACCCCGATGGCCCACCTGGCGCTGGCCGGGTTCGCCGCCTACCTGCTGTTCCAGGTCGGGCTGGTCAACCTCCCGCAGATCCTCGTGACCGAGCGGGAGGAGGGCGCCCTGCTACGGCTGCGCGCCACCCCGGGAGGGATCCCGGCCTACCTGATCGCCAAGTGCGTGCTGGTGGTCGCCACGGCGGTCGGCACGCTGGCGCTGCTCCTGCTGGCGGGGGCCGTACTGGTGGACGGGCCCGTGCCGCACGGGGTGGCCGGCTGGCTGACGCTGGCGTGGGTCACCACCCTCGGTCTGCTCGCCGTCGTACCGCTGGGCGCGGCCATCGGTGCCGTGCTGCCCAACCCGCGCGAGGCACTGGCGCTGATCATGCTGCCCGTGATGGCGCTGCTGATCATGTCCGGCACGGTGTTCCCGATCACCACGCTGCCCGTGCCGGTCCAGCAGGCGGCCTCCGTCTTCCCGCTCAAGTGGATGGCGCAGGGGCTGCGTTCGGCGCTGCTCCCGGACGCGGCGCGGGCCGCCGAACCGGCCGGCTCCTGGGAACTGCCCATGGTCGCCCTGGTCCTGACCGCGTGGGCCGTCCTCGGCTTCCTCCTCGCGGTCCCCCTGCTGCGCCGCGCGGCCCGCCGCGAGTCCGGCTCCCGCCTGAGCGCACGCCACCGCAAGGCGGCCCAGAGCGGGGCGATGCCCGCCTAGGCGGGCCGGGCGGCACGGGCGGTCAGACTGTGCGGGCCGCCCAGCCGATGCCGCCGCGCAGGTGAGCGAGGAAGCGGGGGTCGGTCCAGGTCTCGGCGGCGTGGCCGAGGGCGGTGTAGAAGACGCGGCCCGCGCCCTGGTCGCGGCACCAGACCACGGGGTGGTCCGCGCCCATGCCGCCACCCTCGTAGGAGGACTCGTCGACGCGGGCGAGGACGCGGACCGTGCCGCGCGGGTTGGTGCGGAAGTCGTACCACTCGTCCGTGAACTCCCAGACGGGCGGCAGGTCCCGGGTCGCCGGGTGGTCGCCGTCCTCGACGATGACCCGACCCGGCTGGGGAGCGGGGTGGCGGTCGAAGCGGGCGCCGAGCAACTCGCCGTAGTACGGCCAGTCGTACTCGGTGCAGGCCGCCGCGTGCACGCCGGCGAAGCCGCCGCCGCCCTCGACGTACGCCGCCAGCCGCGCGCGCCCGGCCGGGGTGAGCACCTCGCCGCTGGTGGAGAGGAAGACGACGGCGGCGTACGGGTCGAGGGGCCGTTCGAGCGCGGCGGGGTCCTCGGTGGCGTCCACCGTGAAGTCCCCGAGGGCGCGCAGGGCCGCGATCCCGGCCGGGATCGAGTCGTGCCGGTAGTCGGTGGTGCGGGTGTACACGAGGAGCCGGGGCATGGCGGGTTCCCTTCTCGCGCACGGGCGGTCAGCCCTCGATGTCGACACTGTTGTCGGGTGCGCCGTCACCGTTGGGGGGCAGGTCGCCGCGCTGTACGGGCGTGGTGGCGGGGCGCGGCGAAGGCAGGGTGGCGGCCGCCTCGGCGGCGTCGGGGCGGTGGACGGAGCCGGCGGCGGCGCGCAGCACCGCGCGGGTCACGGGGGCCGTCTCGGCGGACAGCCGCACCACGTACCCGTTCTTCGGGAGGGCGTACTCGTGCCGGCCGCCTCCCGTGCGGTACCACATCCCGGCGTCCGGCTCGCACGTGGTCCGTTCACCGCTCATGTCGCCCACCGGCTGGTCGCGGCAGGTGTCCTCGGTCATCGAGCCCCGCTCGACGGAGAGGCGGATCATGGCGGGCGGTTCGGCCACCCAGGTGGCGGAGAAGCCGTCGTCGCCGAGCACGCCGACGGACTGCCGGGCCAGGGTGTACTCGGGCAGCCGCATGACGTACACGAGTGCGGGGTCCGTCCCCATCGCCTTCGCCCTGTTCTCCAGTTCGTTCGGCGTGAGGAAATCCTCCTCGGCCCGGGCGGACGCGGCGGCGGCCGAGGCGGCGGAGGCCACCGGGTCCCTGGCCGGCTCGGTGCCGCACGCGGTGAGCAGCAGGGGTGCCAGCAGCAGCGGCAGGACGCGCACACGAGGACTCATGCGCCCATCCTGCCGCACAGGTGTTCCCCGGCCGGGCGGTTTCCCGCGCACTCCCTGGGCACGGCGGCTCCGCGTGTCCGTTTCCTTCAAGACGGCTCCCGGCCCCCCTGCCTACGGTGGCCGCATGACCGCACGATTCAACGCCATCGGCCTCGTCGTCTCCGACATGGCCGCGTCCGTCACCTTCTACCGCCGGCTCGGTTTCGCGTTCCCCGAGGGCGCCGAGGACCAGCCGCACGCCGAGGCCGAACTGCCGGGCGGGATCCGGCTGCTGCTCGACACCGAGGAGACCGTCCGCTCCTTCCACCCCGGCTGGCAGCCGCCGACCGGCGGCGGACGGCACTCGCTCGCCCTGCTCTGCGACACGCCGGCGGAGGTGGACGCCCTGTACGCGGAGCTGACCGGCGCCGGCTGCCACGGCGAACTCAAGCCCTGGGACGCCGTGTGGGGGCAGCGGTACGCCGTCGTGGGCGACCCGGACGGCCACGGCGTCGACCTGTTCGCGCCGCTAGCCGCTCCCGCGCCCGGCGAGTAGTTCGCCGGGCGGCAGGCCCGTCAACGCCCGCACGTCGCGCGCGAGGTGGGCCTGGTCCGCGTAGCCGGACCGGGCGGCCGTCTCGGCGAGGGGCGTGCCGGCGCGGGCGAGCGCGAGGGCGCGCTGGAGCCGCAGGACGCGGGCCAGCGTCTTGGGGCCGTAACCGAAGGCGGCGAGGGAGCGGCGGTGCAACTGGCGGGCGCTCAGGCCGAGTCCGTCGGCCGTCCCGGCGACCGGGCGGCCCGCGTCGAGGGCGGCCACGATCCGTGCCGCCAGGGGGTCGGGCGGCTCGGCACCGGCCGCCTCGGACAGTGCCGCCGCCTCCAGGCCGCTCGCCGGGTCGGGGGCCGCGTTCACACGCGAGGTCAGGCGCCGGACCCGGGCGGCCGGCCAGAGGTCGGCCAGCTCGACGCGCCGGTCGCGCAGTTCGTGGGCGGGGACGCCGAGGAGGGCCGGGGCGGTGCCGGGGCGGAAGCGGACGCCCGCCCAGGGTCCCCGGGCGCCCTCGGTGACGTGGGCGCGGGTGTCGGGCCCGGCGACCAGCAGCCGGCCGTCGTGCCAGAGCAGGTCCATGCAGCCGTCGGGCAGGACGCGCCCCTGGCCGGGCGTGACCGGGGTGTTGGTCCACACCACCGCGCCGGTCAGCCGGGACGCCCGTTCCGCGTACACGGCTGCCAGGTTACGCCGGGGTCCGGTACTCCTGCGGGCTGACGCCGTAGACCCGTTTGAAGGCGGTGGACAGGGCGAAGGCGCTGCCGTAGCCGACCTGGCGGGCGATGGCCGCGAGCGTGTCGTCGGTGTCGCGCAGCCGGTCGGCGGCGAGGGCCAGCCGCCAGCCGGTGAGGTACGCCATCGGGGGCTCGCCCACCAGGCCGGTGAAGCGCCGGGCCAGCGCGGCGCGGGACACCCCGGCCTCGGCGGCGAGGGACGCCACCGTCCAGGGGTGCGCCGGGTCGTCCTGGACGAGCCGCAGCACCCGGCCGACGACGGGGTCGCCCAGCGCCCGGTACCAGGCGGGCGGCTCGGCCCGCGGCCCGGCGAACCAGGCCCGCAGCGCGGCGATCACCAGCAGGTCCAGGAGCCGGTCCAGGACGACCTCCTGGCCGGGCCGGTCCCGCGTGACCTCCGCCGCCAGCAGGGGCGTCAGCGGGCAGTCCCACTGGTCGGAGGCGAGGGACAGCAGCGGCGGCAGGGCGTCCAGCAGCCGGCCGCCGATCTCGCCGCGCACCAGGTAGGTGCCGATGAGCACGACCGTCTCCCCGTCGGCCCGGTCGCCCCAGGTGCGCACGCCGAGGTCCATCGAGCCGTTGAGGGGCCGCCCGTCGGGGTAGCCGCACTCACCACCCGGCAGGATCACCGCCTGCGGCGGGGTGCCGGGGTCGTCGGCGCAGGTGTACGGGTCGGGGCCGCGCGCGATGGCGAGGTCCCCGGCACGCAGCCGCAGCCGCGCCCCCGTGTCCGGCACGATCCAGGCGTCACCGCGGACCACGAGCATCACCGTGAGCGGCGCGCGGTCCTCGACGCGCACGGCCCACGGCGGGTCGAAACAGGCACGGATCATGAACGCGCCACGGGCGCGGGGCCCCTCCAGCAGGCCGGCGAGTGCGTCCATGGCGTCACAGCGTAGACGCGGTGGACGCGGTGGACGCGCGGCGGTGCCCGCCGACGAGGGCTGGGAGGGGCCGTCAGGACGCCTCCGGCTTGTCGTGGTTCGCGGGCGACTTGGTGTGGTTCGCGGGCGGCGTGTTCTTCACGTGGGTGCGCAGGCGGGCCGTGACGTCCTCCGGGGGCAGGAAGCGGGACCAGCGTTCGGGGAACTCGGAGGGCATGTCGGGGTCCGCCTCGCCGCTCGCGGCGGCGCGGGCCACGTACTCGGCGACCTGGGCCTGACGCAGCCGCTCGTTGGCCTCGCGGGCGGCGGCGGTGGCGGCGGCCGGCCACACCCGGTCGATCGCGGCGTTGACCGCGGCCCCCACGAGCACCGCGAACGCGGACACGCCGATCCACAGCAGCACGGCGACGGGCGCGGCCAGCGAGCCGTAGATGGTGGGGCCCTCGACGGTGCTGGTGAGGTAGATGCGCAGCAGGAAGCTGCCGAGCACCCACATGGCGAGGGCGACCAGCGCGCCGGGCACGTCCTCGATCCACGGGGAGCGCACCGGCACGGAGACGTGGTAGAGCGTGGTCAGGAAGGCGATGGAGAGGATGATGACGACCGGCCAGTACAGCACTTGGACGACCGTCGTCGACCACGGCACGATCCGCACCACCGCGTCCGGTCCGGCCACCATCAGCGGCAGGGCGACCGAGCCGATCAGCAGGGCGACGAGGAACAGCAGGAAGGCCAGCAGACGGGTCTTGACGATGCCGCGGACGCCGTCGAGGCCGTACATCACGGTGATGGTGTCGATGAAGACGTTCACCGCGCGGGAGCCCGACCACAGGGCGAACAGGAAGCCGATGGAGATGACGTCGGGCCGGCCGCCCTTCGTCACGTCGTCCAGGATCGGCTCGGTGATCTGCTGGACGCCGCGTTCGGAGAGCACCGCGCGGGAGGCGTCCAGGATGTTGGTGCGCAGGCTCTCGGTGGTGTCGGCGCCGATCCACAGGTCGACGTAGCCGATCAGCCCGAGGACGCTCAGCAGCAGCGGCGGCACCGACAGCAGGGTGAAGAACGCGGCCTCGGCGGCCAGGCCGAGGATGCGGTACTCCATGCACGAGTTGACGGTGTCCTTGAGGAGCAGCCAGGCGGTCCTGCGTTTGGAGACGTTCCGGTACAGGACCCGGACGCGATGGAGCCGGCCCGAGGGCCGTTCAGGGGATTCACTTGCTGGCTGCACGCCCTAAAGGTATCCGTCGCGGGGGGTCGCACTCATCCGCGGACGCCCGGTGGCCGGGGCCGGCTGCCCGCGGGGCCGGGGCACGGTAGGTTCACGGTCATGGCAGGCAGCACCCACACCGTGACGAATCAGGCGCCGCCGCTGGCCGGCTACGACGTCTTCACCGCCGACCGGGCCCTGACGGCCGCGGTCGAGCGGCACCTGGCACCGGAACTGCTCGAGGAGGCGCGGGCCGAGCTGTCGGGCCTGGGCCGCGGCTGCGGCTCGCTCCAGGCCCAGGAGTGGGGCGCGCAGGCCAACGAGAACCCTCCGGTGCTGCGCACGCACGACCGCTACGGCCACCGGATCGACGAGGTCGACTTCCACCCCGCCTGGCACCGGCTGCTGGGCAAGGGCGTCTCGGCGGGCCTGACCGCGGCCTGGTCCCGGCCGGGCGGGCACGTGCGGCGCGCGGCCGCGTTCCTCATGTGGGCGCAGGTGGAGGCGGGCAACGGCTGCCCGCTGTCGATGACCCACGCGGCGGTCCCGGCCCTGCGCGCCGACCCGGAGCTGGCCGCCGAGTGGGAGCCGCGGCTGACCTCCCTGGTGTACGACCGGGAGCTGCGGCCCGCCCACCTGAAGGCCGGGGCGCTGTTCGGGATGGGCATGACGGAGAAGCAGGGCGGCAGCGACGTCCGCGCGAACACCACCTCGGCGCGTCCGCTGGCCGAGGACGGCGCGTACGAGCTGACCGGGCACAAGTGGTTCTGCTCGGCGCCGATGTCGGACGGTTTCCTGGTGCTGGCGCGGGCCCCGGGAGGGCTGACCTGCTTCCTGGTGCCGCGCGTGCTGGCGGACGGCACCCGCAACGTGTTCCTGATCCAGCGGCTCAAGGACAAGCTGGGCAACCGGTCCAACGCCTCCGCCGAGGTGGAGTTCGCCGGGACCTGGGCCCGCCGGGTCGGCGAGGAGGGGCGCGGGGTGCGCACCATCATCGGCATGGTGGCGGCGACCCGGCTGGACTGCGTACTGGGGTCGGCGGGGCTGATGCGGCAGGCCGTGGCGCAGGCCGTGCACCACTGCGCGCACCGGGAGGCGTTCGGCGCGAAGCTGACCGACCAGCCGCTGATGCGCAACGTCCTCGCGGACCTCGCGATCGAGTCGGAGGCGGCCACCACGCTCGGACTGCGGCTGGCCGCCGCCTACGACGCCGCCGAGGGCGGCGACGAGCGGGAGCGCGCGCTGCTGCGGCTGGCGGTGCCGGCGGCCAAGTACTGGGTGACCAAGCGGTGCGCGCCCCTCGCCGTGGAGGCCGCCGAGTGCCTGGGCGGCAACGGGTACGTCGAGGAGTCCGGCATGCCCCGGCTGGTACGGGAGTCGCCGCTGAACTCGATCTGGGAGGGTGCCGGCAACGTGCAGGCGCTGGACGTGCTGCGGGCGCTCGGGCGGGAACCGCTGGCGATGGACGCCTACCTCACGGAGGTGGGCGCCGCCCGGGGCGCCGATCATCGGCTGGACGCGGCGATCAGGGGTCTGCTGACCGAGCTGGCCGATCTGGAGGCCGCCGAGGGGCGGGCGCGGCGGCTGGTGGAGCGGCTGGCGCTGGTGCTCCAGGGCTCGCTGCTGGTGCGGTACGCGCCGCCGGAGGTCGCCGACGCGTTCTGCGCGGCTCGGCTGGGCGGCGACGGGGGCGCGGCCTTCGGCACGCTGCCGCCGACGCTGGACCTGGCGGCCGTGGTGGAGCGGGCCCGGCCGGTGAACTGACCCCCGTGGTGCGATGCCGGCGGTGTGCTGCCGGTGGGCCGGCCCGGGTGGCCTGATCGTGTCGGGCGGGCGCGGGGGTGGTGCTGCGCCGACACGGCACCACCCCCGCCACACGGGCCCGTTCAGGCCGCGTACGCCGCTCGGGGCGACGTGGTTCAAGTTTGGACACCGGCACGGGCGTCCACCAGGGTTGCAGGGGGTTGCAACTTGCTGCGGACTGTGTGCGGAGTGTGTCCTTCGGGCACGGGGAACCGGTCACTATGAGACGAACATCCGAGTATCCGAACATCCGGCTCCGGGAGGACGGGGACCAGTGGCGCTCTCGCCGATGGACGTAACGCAGTTCGCCGGCGTCGACACGACGCGCGCGGCCCGCGTGCTCAGCGAGGTCCGCTCGGCCAGACTCTCCGGCGGCCGGGCTCCGGTGGCCCCGCGTCCGGTGATCGAGCAGTCCTGGGACCGGATGCTGCGCAGCGGCGTCGATCCGGACCACGACTTCCGGTCCGGGCTGCTCTCGCCGGAGGAGGTGCGGCGACGGCGGGAGACCTCGGCGCTGCGGCACGTGCTGCCGGTGCTGCGGGAGGGTCTGCTGTCGGTCGCGGACGTCGCCCACCACATCATGGTGGTCGCGGACGACGACGGCCGGGTGCTCTGGCGGGAGGGCAGCCCGCGGGTGCTGCGCAAGGCCGACGGCCTCGGCTTCGAACTCGGGGCGGACTGGCGGGAGGAGGTGGTCGGCACCAACGGGGTGGGCACACCGGCCGTGACACGGCGGCCCGTGCAGGTCTTCGCCTCCGAGCACTTCGTCCGGTCCCAGGCGACCTGGACCTGCGCCGGGGCGCCCATCACCGATCCGCGCAGCGGGCGGCTGCTCGGCGTGGTCGACGTGAGCGGGCCGCTGGAGACGATGCACCCGGCGACGCTCGCCTGGGTGGACTCGGTGGCCAAGCTCGCCGAGGCGCGGTTGCGGGAGTTGCACGTGCGGTCGCTGGAGCGCCTGCGGACGGTGGCGGCGCCGGTGCTGGCCCGCCTCGACGGGCGGGCCGTGGTGACCGACCGGGACGGCTGGACGGCGGCGGTGACGGGGATGCCGTACCTGGACCGGCTGGTGCTGCCCAAGTCCCCGGCGGCGGGGACGCGGTGGCTGCCGGGGTTCGGCGCGTGCACGGTGGAGCCGCTGGGCGAGGGCTGGCTGGTGCGGGCGGCCGAGGAGCCGGTGCCGCAGGGCGCCGCCCGGATCGTGCTGGACCTCGGGCAGCCGCGCCGCTGGTCGGTCCGGGTGCTGGGCGGGGCGGAGACCTGGGTGCGGGAACTCAGTCCCCGGCACGCCGAGTTGCTGTACCTGCTGGCGGTGCACCGGACCGGGCGCAGCGCGTCGGGGCTGGCCGAGGACATGTTCGGCGACCCGGCGCGCACGGTGACGGTACGGGCGGAGATGTCGCGGGTGAGGAGGTACCTCGGGGCCTATCTGGAGCATCGGCCGTATCGTTTCTGCGACGACGCGGAGGTCGACGTCGTCCTGCCGGCCGACCCCCGCGACCTCCTCCCCCACTCCTCGGCACCGGCGGTGGCGCGGCACCGGACGTCGGCGCCGGAGCGCTGAAACGGCCGGCGGGGAACGGTTGTTTCCGGCATATGTGCGGCGTCCGCGTCCGCGGACCCCGCCGTCTGTCGTAGCATCCTCTACGGACCGCCCCTTCGCTCCTCGGTCAACGCGGCCACCGTCGAGCGCAGTTGGTCCGGTGCCTGTGGAGGTTCTATGAAGCAGCGTGGCAGACACCGCCGACGCAGGCGGGGCAGGGCGCTGAGCGCGGCCCTGACCGGTGCGGCCCTCGCGCTGACGGGCGCCGCCACGATGATCAGCGCCTCGCAGGCCACGGTCGCCGACGACCCCGGCGTGCTCAAGCCCCTCACCTCCGCCGCCGGGACCGATGCCCTGCGGCTGACGGAACACCGCGTGCCGGCCCCGTGGCTCGACCGGCTCTCCGCCCAGATGGGCGAGCCGGTGGGTGTCGACGCCGTCCTCGGCTCCGCCGACCGCGCGCTGCGCGACGCCGACGACTGCACGGCCGAGGACCGGGAGGCGCTGCCGGTCTCCCCGGCGGCCACCCGTGCCTACTGCTGGGACCGGGCCGACACCGAGGGCTGGCGCCCGGGCGCGGTCACCACGTCCGGGGACGCCGACGAGGACGGCCGCTGGGGCACCCACCGCGTCGTCCTGTCCGCCTGGGCCCGCGACGCCGACACCCCCGGGGGCGGCCTCGCCCGGGTCTCCTTCGTCGACGCCGACGACCCCGCCCGCCTCAGCCACACCTCCGCCCTCCTCGCCGTCCCGGTGGACGGCGGCCACGACTACCGGGGCCTGGCCTCCCCCGTCTCCGGCATGGTCTGGTACCAGGACAAGCTGCTGGTCACCGCCGGCTCCGGGGACCGCGACGCGCTGTACGTGTACGACCTGGACCGGATCCAGCGCGCCACGACCGAGGCGGACGCCGTCGGCCGGGTGCCCGGGGGCTGGGCGGCGGACGGCCACCCGTACGTCCTGCCCGCCGTCGCCTCCTACCGGCTCCCCGACACCGACGGGGCCGCGCGCCCCGGGGCGCTCTCCCTGGACCGCGGTACCGCGCCCGACAGCCTGGTGGCCGGCGAGCGGGTGTCCGCGGACGGCGACCGCCCCACCCGGCTGTGGCGCTACGCGTTCAGCACCGACCCGGCGCGCACCGGGCTGCCGGCCACCGACACCGCCGGACACGTCGACGCGGTCGAGGCGTACGAGACCGGGGCGGCCGAGGTGGGGGGCGTGCTGTCGCACCGCCCGGCCGGCGCCGTGCGCTCCGAGTGGTACCTGAGCCGCGCGGCCGGCGGGCAGGACGGACGCGGGACCCTGTGGCGCCAGAACACCGAGGGCGCCCGAGCCGCGGAGTGCGGGGCGGACCGCTCGCAGCGGTGCTGGAGCGGCCTGGCGGGCTCCCTGTCGTACGAGGGGCGGACCGGCGAGGTCTGGTCCCAGTCCGGGCGGATGCTGTTCGCGCTGCCGCTCGCGTCGGTCGAGGACGCGCTGGACTGACGCGCGAGGACGCGTGGGACCGACGCGCGCCCCGGCCCGGCGGCGCCTCCCGCGACGGACCCGGGATCGACAGATCCGCGGGCCCGATGATTCCCTGACCGGCATGACCAACATCGCCGTGACCACCTGGTCCCTGGAGCAGACGGCGCCGACCGACCTGCTGCCGGCCGCCGCACCGGAGGGGGACGTCCGCGTCGTCCGCTCCGAAGTGCCCTCCCCCGAGTTCAGCCGCTTCCTGTACGCCTCGGTCGGCGGTGACATCCGCTGGACGGACCGGCTCGGCTGGAGCCACGCGCGGTGGCGGGAGCACCTGGAGCGGCCCGGCGTGGAGACCTGGGTGGCCTACGACCGCGGCACGCCCGCCGGATACGTGGAGCTGACGCCCGGCGACGACGGGGTCGTGGAGATCGAGTACTTCGGCCTGATCCCGGCTTTCCGGGGCCGGCGCATCGGCGGCCACCTGCTCTCGTACGGCACCGCCCGCGCCTGGGACCTGGCGGACCGCTGGCCCGCCCTGGCGCCGACCAAGCGGGTCTGGCTGCACACGTGCAGCAAGGACGGCGAGCACGCGATGGACAACTACCAGCGCCGCGGCTTCCGCCTGTTCGACACCAAGGTCGAGGAGGAGCCCGAGGTGGCCGCTCCGGGGCCCTGGCCTGGAGCGTTCCCCGCCTGACCGGACCGCCCCGCCCGCATGTGATCCACAGCACCCTTGTCTCGCCGTACGAGACAAGGGTGTCCACATTTTGGATGAAGCTGGACTGTGTCCAGATCGCCGTGCCAGGCTTCCGCCATGCCTGGAACTGGAATTGCCTTGGTGAGTCGGCGGCACGTCGACCTCGGCCGCATGTCCAGCGCCATCTGTCCGGCCCGCTGAGAGAACCCTCCAGCACCTCCGGATCTCCCGCATTCGCCTCATTCCCGCGCAATGACGCGCAGTATGCCCGCGCGCCCGCATGCGCAGGTCAGAGCCGCCCACCCGTCACCCGACCACCACCCCTCACCGACGGCGCTACGCGCCGACCCAATCCATCGCTGTCCCGAAGGACGTGTCACCCATGGCCGCCACGCCGCCGAATCCCGCTGCCGCGACCCCCCGCCGCAAGGTGAGCCGTCACCGCGGCGAGGGTCAGTGGGCGGCCGGTCACTTCACCCCGCTCAACGGCAACGAGCAGGTCAAGAAGGACGATGACGGTCTCAACGTACGGACACGTATTGAGACGATCTACTCCAAGCGGGGTTTCGACTCGATCGACCCCAGTGACCTGCGCGGACGGATGCGCTGGTGGGGGCTGTACACCCAGCGCAAGCAGGGCATCGACGGCGGGAAGACGGCGGTCCTGGAGCCGGAGGAGCTGGACGACAGCTACTTCATGCTGCGAGTCCGCGTCGACGGCGGCGCGCTGACCACCACGCAGCTGCGCGTCATCGGCGAGATCTCGCAGGAGTTCGCGCGCGGCACGGCCGACATCACCGACCGGCAGAACGTCCAGTACCACTGGATCCGGATCGAGGACGTCCCCGAGATCTGGAACCGGCTGGAGGGCGTCGGCCTGTCCACGGTCACCGCGTGCGGCGACACGCCCCGCGTGATGATCGGCTCCCCGGTCGCGGGCATCGCCGAGGACGAGATCATCGACGGCACGCCGGCGCTGGAGGAGATGAAGCGCCGGGTCCTGAACAACCCGGCGTACTCGAACCTGCCCCGCAAGTTCAAGACCGCGATCTCCGGGTCGCCGGTGCTGGACGTGGTGCACGAGATCAACGACGTGGCCTTCGTCGGCGTCGAGCACCCCGAGCACGGGCCGGGCTTCGACCTGTGGGTCGGCGGCGGCCTGTCCACCAACCCCAAGCTGGGTGTGCGCCTGAACGCCTGGGTGCCGATCGAGGACGTGCCGGACGTCTACGAGGGTGTCATCTCGATCTTCCGCGACTACGGCTACCGGCGGCTGCGCAACCGCGCCCGCCTGAAGTTCCTGGTCGCGGACTGGGGCCCGGAGAAGTTCCGCCAGGTGCTGGAGGACGAGTACCTGAAGCGGAAGCTGACCGACGGCCCCGCCCCCGCCGACCCCACGAGTCGCTGGCGCGACCACATCGGCGTGCACCGGCAGAAGGACGGCCGCTACTACGTCGGCTTCGCCCCGCGCGTCGGCCGCGTCGACGGCACGATCCTGACGAAGATCGCCGACCTGGCGGAGGCGCACGGCTCGGGCCGGGTGCGCACCACGGTCGAGCAGAAGATGATCATCCTCGACGTCGAGGAGGGGCGGGTCGACTCCCTCGTGGAGTCCCTGGAGGCGCTGGACCTCACCGCCCGGCCCTCCACCTTCCGGCGCGGCACCATGGCCTGCACCGGCATCGAGTTCTGCAAGCTCGCCATCGTCGAGACCAAGGCGCGCGGCGCCTCGCTCATCGACGAGCTGGAGCGGCGCCTGCCCGAGTTCGACGAGCCCCTCACCATCAACCTCAACGGCTGCCCCAACGCCTGCGCCCGCATCCAGACCGCGGACATCGGCCTCAAGGGCCAGCTGGTCCTGAACGCCGAGGGCGAGCAGGTCGAGGGCTACCAGGTGCACCTGGGCGGCGCGCTGGGACTGGAGCCGGGCTTCGGCCGCAAGGTGCGCGGCCTGAAGGTGACGGCGGCGGAGCTGCCGGACTACGTGGAGCGCGTGCTGAAGCGCTACCAGGCCGAGCGCGAGGACGGCGAGCGGTTCGCCACCTGGGCGGCCCGCGCCTCCGAGGAGGCCCTGTCATGAGCGAGCGTGCCGCGCCCTTCTACTGCCCCTACTGCGGCGACGAGGACCTGCGTCCCCATGAGGAAGGTCACGGCGCCTGGGAATGCGGGGCGTGCAACCGCGCATTCCAGCTGAAGTTCCTCGGGCTCCTCGCCCGGGGACTTCAGCCCGACTCCACGGGAGGGGAACCGATATGACGGCGGTTCAGGAAGAGCGTACGACCGAGGAACTGAAGGCGCTCGCCGAGCGGGCGGGCCGCGAGCTGGAGGACGCCTCCGCGCTGGAGATCCTCCAGTGGGCGGCCGACACCTTCGGCGGCCGCTTCTGCGTCACCTCGTCCATGGAGGACGCGGTCGTCGCCCACCTCGCCTCCCGCGCCCTGCCCGGCGTGGACGTGGTGTTCCTCGACACCGGCTACCACTTCCCGGAGACCATCGGCACCCGGGACGCGGTCGAGGCCGTGATGGACGTCAACGTCATCACGCTCACGCCCCGGCAGACGGTCGCCGAGCAGGACGCCGAGTACGGGCCGAGGCTGCACGACCGCGACCCCGACCTGTGCTGCGCGCTGCGCAAGGTGAAGCCGCTGGAGGAGGGCCTGAAGGGGTACCAGGCCTGGGCGACCGGCCTGCGCCGCGACGAGTCCGAGACCCGGGCGAACACGCCGGTCGTCGGATGGGACGAGAAGCGGGGCAAGGTGAAGGTCTCTCCCATCGCGAAGTGGTCACAGGAAGATGTGCAAACGTACGTCGACGAGCACGGGGTCCTCACCAACCCGCTGCTGATGGACGGCTATGCCTCCGTGGGCTGCGCGCCCTGCACCCGCCGTGTGCTGGAGGGCGAGGACGCCCGCGCCGGCCGCTGGGCGGGCCGCTCCAAGACCGAGTGCGGACTGCACGGCTGACATGACGACCACCGAGAATCAGGAGAACCACGTGACGACCGGAGCCACCGTCTGGCTCACGGGTCTGCCGAGCGCCGGCAAGACCACCATCGCCTACGAGCTGGCGGGCCGGCTGCGCGAGGAGGGCCACCGCGTCGAGGTGCTCGACGGCGACGAGATCCGCGAGTTCCTCTCGGCGGGCCTCGGCTTCAGCCGCGCGGACCGGCACACCAACGTGCAGCGCATCGGCTTCGTCGCCGAACTGCTCGCCCGCAACGGCGTCACGGCGCTGGTCCCGGTCATCGCCCCGTACGCCGAGAGCCGGGACGCGGTCCGCACCCGGCACGAGGCGAACGGCACGGCGTACGTGGAGGTGCACGTGGCCACCCCCGTCGAGGTGTGCTCGGTGCGCGACGTGAAGGGCCTGTACGCCAAGCAGGCCGCGGGCGAGCTGACGGGGCTCACCGGGGTCGACGACCCGTACGAGGAACCCGTCAAGCCCGACCTGCGCATCGAGTCGCAGGACCAGACCGTCCAGGAGTCCGCCGCGGCGGTCCACGCCCTGCTCACCGAAAGGGGACTGGCATGACGACGACCGTCGCAGCGGTGCGGGAGGGCACGGCCGGCCCGTACGCCCTCTCCCACCTCGACGCGCTCGAATCGGAGGCCGTGCACATCTTCCGCGAGGTGGCGGGCGAGTTCGAGCGGCCGGTGGTCCTGTTCTCCGGCGGCAAGGACTCCATCGTCATGCTGCACCTGGCGCTGAAGGCGTTCGCCCCCGCGGCGGTGCCCTTCTCGCTGCTGCACGTGGACACCGGGCACAACTTCCCCGAGGTCCTGGAGTACCGCGACCGGACGGTGGACGAGCACGGGCTGCGGCTGCACGTCGCCTCCGTGCAGGACTACATCGACCGGGGGGTGCTCAAGGAGCGCCCGGACGGCACGCGCAACCCGCTCCAGACGCTGCCGCTGACCGAGAAGATCCAGGCGGAGAAGTTCGACGCCGTCTTCGGCGGCGGGCGCCGCGACGAGGAGAAGGCCCGGGCCAAGGAGCGGGTGTTCTCGCTGCGCGACGAGTTCTCCCAGTGGGACCCGCGCCGCCAGCGCCCCGAGCTGTGGAACCTGTACAACGGCCGGCACGCGCCCGGCGAGCACGTCCGCGTCTTCCCGCTCTCCAACTGGACCGAGCTGGACGTGTGGCAGTACATCGCCCGCGAGGGCATCGAGCTGCCGGCGATCTACTACGCGCACGAGCGCGAGGTCTTCGCCCGCTCCGGCATGTGGCTGACCGCCGGCGAGTGGGGCGGCCCGAAGGACGGCGAGACGGTCGTCAAGCGGCGGGTCCGCTACCGCACCGTCGGCGACATGTCCTGCACCGGCGCCGTCGACTCCGACGCCGACAGCATCGAGAAGGTGATCGCCGAGATCGCCGCCTCCCGGCTCACCGAGCGCGGCGCGACGCGTGCCGACGACAAGATGTCCGAGGCCGCGATGGAAGACCGCAAGCGCGAGGGGTACTTCTAGCCATGACCAGCACCACCGAACCCATAGAGCCGCTCTCCGTCGAGCAGCTGTCGGAGACCACCCTGCTGCGGTTCGCCACCGCCGGGTCCGTCGACGACGGCAAGTCCACCCTGGTCGGCCGGCTGCTGCACGACTCCAAGTCGATCCTCACCGACCAGCTGGAGGCCGTGGAGCGCGCCTCCGCGAGCCGCGGCCAGGAGGCCCCGGACCTCGCGCTGCTCACCGACGGCCTGCGCGCCGAGCGCGAGCAGGGCATCACCATCGACGTGGCCTACCGCTACTTCGCCACCGCGCGCCGCCGGTTCATCCTGGCGGACACCCCCGGGCACGTGCAGTACACCCGCAACATGGTCACCGGCGCCTCCACGGCCGAGCTGACGGTGATCCTGGTCGACGCCCGCAACGGCGTCGTCGAGCAGACCCGCCGGCACGCCGCGATCGCCGCCCTGCTGCGCGTCCCGCACGTCGTCCTCGCCGTCAACAAGATGGACCTGGTCGACTACAAGGAGCCCGTGTTCGCCGCGATCGCCGAGGAGTTCACGGCGTACGCGCTGGAGCTGGGCGTCCCGGAGGTCACCGCGATCCCGATCTCGGCGCTCGCCGGTGACAACGTGGTGGAGCCGTCGGCGGTCATGGACTGGTACGGCGGCCCGACCGTGCTGGAGCACCTGGAGACCGTCCCGGTCAGCCACGACCTGGCGCACTGCCACGCCCGGCTGCCCGTGCAGTACGTGATCCGGCCGCAGACCGCCGAGCACCCCGACTACCGCGGCTACGCCGGCCAGATCGCCGCCGGCACCTTCCGCGTCGGCGACCCGGTGACCGTGCTGCCGTCCGGCCGCACCTCGACGGTGTCCGGCATCGACCTGCTGGGCGAGCCGGTGGACGCCGCCTTCACGCCGCAGTCGGTGACGCTGCTGCTGGAGGACGACATCGACGTCTCGCGCGGCGACCTGATCGTGCCCAGCAAGGACGCCCCGGCCACCAGCCAGGACGTCGAGGCCACCGTCTGCCACGTCGCCGACGCGCCGCTCACCGTGGGCCACCGCGTGCTGCTCAAGCACGGCACCCGCACGGTCAAGGCGATCGTCAAGGACATCCCGGCCCGGCTCACGCTGGACGACCTGTCGCTGCACCCGCACCCCGGGCAGCTCGTCGCCAACGACATCGGCCGGGTGAAGATCCGGACGGCGGAGCCGCTGCCCGCCGACTCCTACGCCGACTCCCGTCGCACCGGTTCGTTCATCCTGATCGACCCGAGCGACGGCACCACGCTCACCGCCGGCATGGTCGGCGAGTCCTTCGCGACGCCGGAGCCGGTGAAGGACGCGGCGGACGACGACGGGTGGGACTTCTGAGCATGAACTCCCCCGACTTCTACTCCACGTTCGCGAAAGAGGGCGGCCGCGTCGGGAGCGGGGCGCGAGGCAGCGGGCAGGGCGGGGTTGCGCGATGCGGACGGTGACGTACGCGCACCGCTCGCGCGCCCGCACCGCCCACCCGCACAGCCGAAGACCTGCCGACCTCCCGGCCACGACCTGACACCTCGGACCCAGAACCGACAGGCGTGCGAGCCGGGCCGACGAGAGGAACACCTCCCGTGCCTGCCACCACCGCCCCGCGCCGCGCCCTGGCGGTCATGGCCGCGCTTCCGCTCCTGACCCTGGCCGCCTGCGGGTACGGCTCCCAGGCCAAGGACGACGACACCGTCAAGGTGGCAGCGGGCGCCGAGAAGATCGACGGACTGGACTCCGTCCGCATCGGCTACTTCGGCAACGTCACCCACGCCACCGCCCTGGTCGGCAACCAGAAGGGCTTCTTCCAGAAGGCGCTGGGCGGGACCGAGGCCAAGTACGCGACCTTCAACGCGGGCCCGTCCGAGATCGAGGCGCTGAACTCCGGCTCGATCGACATCGGCTGGATCGGCCCCTCCCCCGCGATCAACGGGTACGCCAAGGCGGACGGCAAGAACCTGCGGATCATCGGCGGTTCGGCCTCCGGCGGGGTGAAGCTGGTGGTGAACCCGGACCGGATCAGGTCCCTGAAGGACGTCGAGGGCAAGCGCATCGCGACCCCGCAGCTCGGCAACACGCAGGACGTGGCGTTCCTCAACTGGGCCGCCGAGCAGGGCTGGAAGGTCGACGCGCAGAGCGGCAAGGGCGACGTGACGGTCGTCCGCAGCGACAACAAGGTCACCCCGGACGCCTACAAGGCCGGTTCCCTGGACGGCGCCTGGGTGCCCGAGCCGACCGCGTCCAAGCTGGTCGCCGAGGGCGGCAAGGTGCTGCTGGACGAGTCGACGCTGTGGCCGGACGAGAAGTTCGTGATCACCAACATCATCGTGTCGCAGAAGTTCCTCGAGGAGCACCCGAAGGCCGTCGAGGCCGTCCTGAGGGCCTCGGTCGACACCAACGCGTGGATCGAGGCCCACCCGGACGAGGCCAAGGCCGCGGCCAACGAGCAGCTGGAGAAGGACACCGGCAAGGCGCTGCCGGCCGAGGTCCTGGACCCGGCGTGGGAGTCGATCGAGCTGACCGACGACCCGCTGGCCGCCACCCTCGACGCCCAGGCGGACCACGCGGTGAAGGCCGGTCTGCTGGACGAGCCGGACCTGAAGGGCATCTACGACCTCGCGCCGCTCAACAAGGTCCTCGGGGCCAAGGGCCGGCCCGCGGTCGACGACGCCGGCCTCGGCGTGAAGTAAGCCCGGAACCCGACCATCCCCAGGAGGTGACGACCATGGCCACGACCACGACCCTCGCCAAGGCCGACGAGGGCACCGGGGCGGCCGAGCCCGCCGCCCGGATCGAGCACGTCTCGAAGTCCTTCGCGGGCCCCACGGGGCAGCAGCTCGTGCTGGACGACATCACCCTCGATGTCGCGCCCGGCGAGTTCGTCACCCTCCTGGGGGCGTCCGGCTGCGGCAAGTCCACGCTGCTGAACCTGGTGGCGGGCCTGGACCGGCCCAGCGCCGGGGCGATCGCCACGGACGGGCGCCCGGCCCTGATGTTCCAGGAGCACGCCCTGTTCCCGTGGCTGACCGCGGGCAAGAACATCGAACTGGCCCTGAAGCTGCGGGGCGTGCCCAGGTCCGAGCGCCGCGACAAGGCGGAGGAGCTGCTCGAACTCGTCCGGCTGAAGGGCGCGTACGGCAAGCGGGTGCACGAGCTGTCGGGCGGTATGCGCCAGCGGGTCGCGATGGCCCGGGCGCTGGCCCAGGAGAGCAAGCTGCTGCTGATGGACGAGCCGTTCGCGGCGCTGGACGCCATCACGCGGGACGTGCTGCACGACGAGCTGACCCGGATCTGGCGGGAGACGCGGCTGTCCGTCCTGTTCGTCACGCACAACGTGCGCGAGGCCGTCCGCCTCGCCGAGCGCGTGGTGCTGCTGTCGTCGCGTCCCGGGCGCATCGCGCGGCAGTGGACGGTCGGCATCCCGCACCCGCGCCGCATCGAGGACACCGCCGTGGCGGAACTGTCCGTCGAGATCACCGAAGAACTGCGTGGGGAGATCCGCCGCCATGGCCAGCACTGACACGACGCGCCCCGGCAAGGGGAGCGACGCCAAGGAGGGCGGCGATCTCGCCGGCCTGGAGGCGGGCCTGGACGCGCTGGAGACGGTGCAGCAGGGCCGCAGGCCCTTCCGGCAGACCTTCGTGGAGAAGATCCTGCCGCCGGCCCTCGCCGTGCTGCTGGTGCTGGCGGTGTGGCAGGGGCTCGTCTCCTTCGAGATCGTCGACGACCCGACCAAGCTGCCCGCCCCCTCCGCCGTGTGGGACGTCGTCCATCAGGCCTGGCTCCAGGGCGAGCTGCTCGGCTACATCTGGACCAGCGTCTCGCGCGGCCTGTCCGGCTTCGTGCTGGCGCTGCTGATCGGCACTCCGCTGGGGCTGCTGGTGGCACGGGTGAAGTTCGTGCGGGCGGCGATCGGCCCGATCCTGTCCGGCCTCCAGTCGCTGCCGTCGGTGGCGTGGGTGCCGCCGGCCGTGATCTGGCTGGGCCTGAACGACAAGATGATGTACGCCGTCATCCTGCTCGGCGCGGTGCCGTCCATCGCCAACGGCCTGGTGTCGGGTGTCGACCAGGTGTCCCCGATCTTCCTGCGCGCCGGCCGCACGCTGGGCGCGACGGGCCTGAAGGGCACCTGGCACATCGTGCTGCCGGCCGCGCTGCCCGGCTATGTGGCGGGCCTGAAGCAGGGCTGGGCGTTCTCCTGGCGGTCGCTGATGGCCGCCGAGATCATCGCCTCCTTCCCCGACCTCGGGGTGGGCCTCGGCCAGTTGCTGGAGAACGGCCGCAACGCGAGCGACATGGCCATGGTGTTCGAGGCCATCCTGCTGATCCTGATCGTCGGTATCGCCATCGACCTGCTGATCTTCAGTCCGCTGGAGCGGTGGGTGCTGCGCAGCCGCGGTCTGCTGGTGAGGAGCTGACAGCCGTCATGTCCGCGCCGGTCCTTCTGGTCATCGCCCACGGCAGCCGCGACCCGCGGCACGCCGCGACCGTGCACGCCCTGGTCCGCCGGGTCCGGTCGCTGCGCCCGGACGTACGGGTGGAGACCGGGTTCCTGGACTTCAACGTCCCGTCGGTGCAGGGGGTCCTGGAGTCCCTGGAGACCGAGGGGGTACGGGACGTGGTGGCGCTGCCGCTGCTGCTGACCCGCGCCTTCCACGCCAAGGCGGACATCCCGGCGGTCCTCGCGGACGCGCCGCCGCGCCTCAGGGTCCGGCAGGCGGAGGTGCTCGGCCCCTCGCCGCTGCTGCTCTCGGCGCTGGAACGGCGCCTGTACGAGGCGGGCCTGACGCCCGCCGACAAGTCCTCGACCGGGGTCGTCCTGGCCTCGGCGGGGTCCTCCGACCCGGAGGCGATCGCAGTGATCGCAGATATCGCGCGGGAGTGGCGGCTCACCGGTTGGTGCGCCGTGCGGCCTGCGTTCGCCTCCGCATCCCTGCCGCGCACCGAGGACGCGGTGCGCGAACTGCGGGAGCTGGGCTGCTCCCGCGTGGCCGTCGCGCCGTACGTCCTGGCCCCCGGTTTCCTGCCGGACCGCATCGCGCGGGGCGCGGCGCGGGCGGACGTGCTCGCGGACGTGCTCGGACCCGCGCCGGAGGTGGCGCGGGTGCTGCTGGAGCGGTACGACGCGGCGCGGGTGCCGGTGCTGGCGGCGGTCGGGGCCTGAGCCCCGGCGCCGGCGCGGTGCTCAGGCGCCGGTCAGCTCCACGAGCTTGACGACGGTGTTCCAGTTGCGGGTGGTGGCGACGACGCCCTTGTTCAGGCGGGGCCTGGCGAGGGCCCCGGCGAGCTTGGAGCGGCCCAGGCCGTCCGGCGCGTACAGGTACAGGGCGCGGTCACCGAGGCGGAACTCCTCGGGACGGAAGGCCGCCTGATCGATCTCCGCGAAGCGCTCGGCCGTCACGGGCGCCGAGAAGTAGGTGACGTGGAGCTGCCTGGCCTCCAGGTCGGCGGCCGGGAACGGGCACGTCTCGGCGACCGCCCTCAGGTAGGCGTGGTCACGCACGATCACGTCCACCGCGAAGCCGAAGCGCTCCTCGATCGCGTCCCGCACCGCGGCGGCGAGGGACTCCTCGTCGCCGCGGTCGGAGCCGAACACGGCCTGGCCGCTCTGGAGATAGGTGCCCACGGCGTCGTGGCCGAGGTCCTCCAGGAGGGTGCGCAGTGCGGCCATCGGGACCTTCTTGGCGCCGCCCACGTTGATGCCGCGCAGCAGGGCCGCGTACCTCGTCGTCATGCCCACACCCTAGGACGGCCGTCGTGCCCCGTGGGGGTGGGCACGACGGCCGGGGTCCGCGCCGGGCGGACGTGCGCGTCACTCTCGCGGATGCGGTGTGCGCGGTTCAACCACTACACGCACCTGTGACTTATTCAACAAGTCTGCGCAACGGGCGGCTCAAGCACCGATGGGCTGCCGTTCCCCGTGGTGCGGTCAGCTCCTGGCCGCCGGCAGCTCTGCCTCGATCAGGTCGGCCGCCCGCCGGGTGCCGCCCTCCTGGGCCGTCCGCGCCTGGATCTCCCGCAGGCGCCGGGCCACCTCGGGGTCGTCGACCAGCGCGAGGGCGGCGGTGCGCAGCGCCTCGGCGGTGGCCTCCTCGGTGGGGAGGTGCCGGGCCACGCCGAGCCCCTGGAGCATGTCCGCGTTGCCGAACTGGTCCACGGCCTGCGGTACGGCGATCATCGGCGTGGCGGTGGCCAGGCCCTCCTGGCTGCCGCCGGCGCCGGCGTGGGTGACGAACAGGTCGGCCTGCTGGAGGACCGACAACTGCGGCACCCACGAGCGCACTTCCACGTTCTCCGGTACGTCGCCCAGCTCGGCCGCGTCGACGTGCTTGCCGACCTGGAGCACCAGGTGCCAGCCGGGCAGCTCGCCGAATGCCTTGACGCACTCCCGGTAGAACGCCGGCTGCTTGGTGAAGGACGACCCGAGGGAGACGAGGACGACCTTCCGGGCCCCCTCGGGCCGCTGCCAGTCGCCCTCGGCGGAGCGGTCGCCCTGGCAGGCGCCGACGAAGGTGTACGTCTTCTCGTCGACCCGGTCGGCGTGGGGCTGGAGCGCCTTGGGGATCAGCACCAGGGAGCGGGCGGGGCGCCCGGTGAACGGGTCGGGGTGCTGGGTGATCCCGTTCTCCTCCAGCCAGGCGTGGAACCGGGCGTAGTACGCCTGGCCGCGCTCGGTCTTCAGCGGCTCCTCCCACATCGGCTCGCCGACCTCCTGCTCGTACCCCTCCCAGGCGACCATGCACGGCGAGAGGGAGATCACGGGCACGCCCCAGCGGTGGCCGAGGACGCGGGCCGGGTAGGCGGAGATGTCGTGCAGGATCAGGTCGGGCTCGTCCCCGTCGTACGCCTCGGCCAGTTGCGGAAGTGCCTGGATCGCGTCGTCCAGGAACGGCTCCACGTTGTCCAGCAGGGTGGTTCCCCACGCCTCCGGGTCGGCGTCGGGGCCGGGCAGTGTGCTGTTCCAGAGCTTGGGCTCGGCGCCCGTCCCGGCGACCTTCTCCGCGAAGAGCGGCGGGATCGCGTACGTCACCCGGTGCCCTCGCGCGACGAGCTCGCGGATCACCTCCAGGCTGGGGTTCACGTGGCCGTGCGCGGCGATGGAGAACATGGCGATGTGTGCGGGGCGTGTCATGGGAGCAGGGTAGGCAAGACGATACGTCTCGTGCAATCCAATTCACGCCGTCAGCGCTGGTAGCGGGCGAGGACGAGGTTGCCGTCCTCCTCCAGTCTCCCGCGCAGCTCGTCGAGATCGATCGCTCCGCTGTAGTACTCCTGGAGCGCGGGGGTGGCCACCTTGTCCTTCCACTCCGGGTAGCCCCGGACGGACTGCGCGGGCGCCGGGCGCAGGTGGCCGGCGAGGGCGGTGCCCGTGGCCCAGCCGTGTTCCTCCGTGTGCAGAGCGGGGTCCTTCAGGGCCTGGGTGCCGGTGGGCAGCATCCAGTCGCCGAGGGCGAGGCGCACCATGTTCTCCGGCTGGAGGAGGAAGTCGAGGAAGGCGGCCGCCTCCTTCTTGTGCGGGCTATCCTCGGCGATCGACAGGGTCTGCGGGCTGACGCCCTGGGCGAGCCCGTCGGCGCCCGCCGGGGCGGGCAGCACCTGCCACTCGAAGCCGTCGGATGCCTGCTGTTCGATCTGCTGGCGGTAGGAGAAGCCCAGGGGCACCATCGCGTACCTGCCGGCGAAGAACCCGGGCAGGGTGTCGGAGCCGCCGCTGCCCAGCGTGGTGGGGGAGGCGCTGTGGTCGGTGTTGACCTGGTCGTGGACGGTGCGGGGCACGACCTGGTCGCCCGCCTCGAAGCGGACGGTGACCTTCCCGTCCGTGCCCCGGTGGAACAGCCGCCCGCCGGTGGACAGGGACAGGTTGAGCGTGGCGGACACCGGCTCCTTGAGCGGCCACGCCACCCCGTACCTGCCCTCGCCGCTCAGCCGCTCGGTGACCTGCCGGAACTCCGGCCAGGTCCAGGGGCGTTCGGGCGTGGGGATCCGGACGCCCGCCCGCTTCAGGAGGGTCGCGTTGGCGATCAGCACCCGGGGCTCCTGGAGGAACGGCACGCCGTAGAGACCGTCCCCGAAGGCAACCGTGTCCCAACTGCGCCGCGGGATGTCGGACTTCAGCCGCTCGGGCAGCAGCTCGGTCAGGTCGGCGAGGTAACCGCCGTAGGCGAAGTCCGCGAGGTCGTCGGAGGCGTCGTGGATGATGTCGGGCGCCTCACCGCCCTCGAAGGAGGTGAGGAGCTGGTCGTGGACGCTGTCCCAGCTGCCCTGGACGTACTCCACGCGCACGTCGGGGTGGGCGGCGTTCCACTCCCGCACCAGTTCCTTGTTGGCCTCGACGGACTCCTCCTGCCAGGCCAGGGACTGGAAGCGCAGGGTGATCCGGCCGTCCTCGGTTCCTGGGTCGTCGGTGCAGCCCGCGAGCAGGAGGACGAGGGAGACGAGCAGGGTCGTGATCCTGGTACGCATCAGCTCTTCACCGCCCCGGCGAGCATGCCGCCCGTGATCCGCCGCTGGATGAGCGCGAAGACCACCAGGGAGGGCAGGGTCGCGAGGAAGGCCGCCGCCGCGAGCGGTCCGAGGTCGGCGACGCCCTCGGCTCCGATGAAGTGGGTGAGGATCACGGGCAGGGTCTGCTTCTCCGGTGTCTTGAGGAGCACCAGCGCGAAGAAGAACTCGTTCCACGCGGTGATGAAGGCGAACAGCGCGGTCGCCACGATCCCCGGCGCGAGCAGCGGCGCGGTCACCGAGACGAGGGTGCGCAGCCGCCCGGCGCCGTCGACCGCCGCCGCCTCCTCCAGCTCGGCCGGCACCGCCCGTACGTACCCGGCGAGCATCCACAGCGCGAACGGCAGCGACCACACCACGTAGACCAGCACCAGCCCCGGGACGCTGTTGATCAGCCGGAGGTTCTTCAGGACCAGGAAGAGCGGGATGATCAGCAGGACGAAGGGGAACGCCTGGCTGACCACGACCCACCCGGTGGCCGCCCTGGCGAGCCGCCCGCGGTGCCGGGCCATGACGTACGCCATCGGCGTCGCGATCACCACGGCGACCACCGCGGCGCCGAGCGCGGCGAGCAGGGAGTTGAGCGCGGCCCGCAGCAGCGGCTGCTCGTCGAAGGCCTGCCGGAAGTTGTCGAGGGTGGGGTGCTCCGGGATCCAGGTGGGGTGGAGGCTCGCCAGCTCCTGCGGCGGTTTGAACGCGGTGGAGATCAGCCACAGGAACGGGAAGGCCAGGAAGACGAGGTACGCGAGCAGCGCGGCGTACTGGCCCGCGCGAGCCCTTTTCGAGGTCCTCATGCCGTGCCGCCTTCCTTGAGTCCGCCCCTCAGCCGCCCGACGAGGAAGACGGCCAGCAGGATCGAGATGACGGCGACCATGACGCAGCCCATCGCCGCCGCGTAGCCGAACTGCCCGTAGCGGAAGGCCTCCTCGTACGCGAAGAGCATGGGCAGCCTGGTCCGGCCGCCGGGGCCGCCGCTGGTCAGCACGTAGACCAGGGCGAAGGAGTTGAAGTTCCAGATGAGGTTGAGCGCGGTGATGGCGAGCGCGACCGGTCTGAGGGCGGGCCAGGTGACCGTGCGGAAGCGGCGCCAGGCACCGGCGCCGTCCACCGCGGCGGCCTCGTGCAGTTCGCGCGGGGTGTTCTGGAGGCCGGCGAGCAGGGCGACCGTGGTCTGCGGCAGGCCGGCCCAGACGCCGACGACGATGACCGCGGGCAGGGCGGTGGCGAGGCCGCTGAGCCAGTCCCGGCCGTCGCCGAGGCCGAGGTCGCGCAGCGTCTCGTTGAGGATGCCCGCGTCCGGGTTGTAGACCAGCCGCCACATGATGCCGACCACCACCTCGGGCATCGCCCAGGGGACGATGGCCAGGGCGCGGGCCAGCCAGCGCAGCCGCAGGTTCTGGTTGAGCAGCAGGGCGAGGCCGAGCGCGAGCAGGAACTGCGGCACCGTCACGCCGGCCGCCCAGACCAGTCCGATGCGGAACGACTCCCAGAACAGGGTGTCGTGCGTGAGATCCTGGAAGTTCAGGGTGCCGATCCACTGCGTGGGCTCCGTCCGGCCCGACTGCGCGTCGGTGAAGGCCAGCAGGATGCCGTAGAGCAGCGGTCCGACGCTGAGCACCAGGATCGGGATCAGCGCGGGCAGCACCAGGAACCAGGCGCCGTGGTCGGGGCCGCGCCCGCGCCGGTCCGTGCCGGGCGCGCGCCGCGCCGGCTTTCTCGGCTCGGTCACCGATGTCACGTCATCAGCCCCTTTGCGCGGCTCGGACGGGCCTGGTCATGGTCGTGAAGGCGCGGTGCCCCGTCAAGAGCCCGCGTACACGCTCCCACCTGTGCGAATGCGACACTGACCGACGGATGGCGGGAACCCGACGGACACGGCGGGCAGAACGGACACGACGCCGGGCACGCGGACGCGGACGCACGGACACGGAGGCAGGGGACGATGGACGAGGCACGGGCGCGGGAGGTGCTGGCCGCGGCGGGAGTGCTGCCCGGCCACGCGCGGGAGGCGCGGCTGCTGGCTCTCGGCGAGAACGCGGTGTTCGCCGCCGGTGACCTGGCGGTCAAGGTGGGCCGCGACGCCGAACTCCTCGACCGGGCACGCCGGGAACTCGCCGTCGCCGTGTGGCTGGAGGAGGCCGGCGTCCCGGCGGTCCGGGCGGCCGAACCGACGGCGCTGTTCGTCGACGGGCACCCGGTGACCGTGTGGCGGCGGCTGCCCGACCCGGTGCGGCCCGCCGAGCCGCGGGACGTGGCCGCGCTGCTGCGGCTGGTCCACGCTCTGCCCTCCCCCTCCTTCGCGCTGCCGCCCCGCGAGCTGCTGGGCGGGGTGGAGCGCTGGCTGCGGCTCGCGGGCGACGTGATCGACCCGGCGGACGCCGCCTATCTGCGCGAGCGGCGCGACGGTTTCGCGACGGCCGCCGCCGCACTCGTCCCGCACCTGACGCCGGGACCGATCCACGGGGACGCGCTGCCCCGCAACGTGCACGTCGGGCCGGACGGACCGGTCCTGGTCGACCTGGAGACCTTCTCCACCGACCTGCGCGAGCACGACCTGGTGGTCATGGCCCTCAGCCGGGACCGCTACGGGCTGCCCGCCGAGGCGTACGACGCCTTCACCGCCGCCTACGGCTGGGACGTGCGCACGTGGGACGGCTGCGCGGTGCTGCGCGGGGCCCGGGAGACGGCCAGCTGCGCCTGGGTGGCCCAGCACGCGCCGAGCAACCCGAAGGCGCTGGCCGAGTTCGAGCGCCGGGTGGCGTCGCTGCGGGACGGGGACCCGACGGTGCGGTGGTATCCGTTCTGACCGCGCGTCGCCGTCCGGTGCCCGGTCAGACCCGTTCGTCGGCCGGTTCGCGCAGCGGCCACGTCCCGTCGACGACGGCCGTGGCGTCGCCCTTGCGGCGCAGGAAGCTCTGGAAGTCCGCCGCCCACTCGGCGTACCACTCGATCTGGCGGTGGTGCAGGTCCGCCGGGCCGAGGGACGCCACCTTGGGGTGGCGGCCGGCTATCGCGCACGCGAGCCGGGCCGCGGCGAGGGCGTCGGCGGTGGCGTCGTGGGCGGCGTCGAGCGGGACGCCGTACTCCCGGCAGACCGCTTCCAGGTTGCGCTTGCCGCGGCGGTAGCGGTCGACGGAGCGGTCGATGGTGTACGGGTCTATGACGGGGGCCGGGTCCAGGCCGCCCAGGCGGTCCCGCAGGGACGGCAGGCCGTGGCGCCGCAGTTCGGCGGAGAGGAGGGTGAGGTCGAAGGCCGCGTTGTAGGCGACGACCGGGACACCCGTCTTCCAGTACGACGTGAGCACGTCGGCGATGGCGTCCGCGACCTGGTCGGCGGGGCGGCCCTCGCCGGCCGCCCGCTCATTGGTGATGCCGTGCACCGCCACCGCGTCCGCCGGGATCTCCACGCCGGGGTCGGCCAGCCACTCCCGGCGGCCCAGCGGCTCCCCGCCCCTGACCTCGATCACGGCCCCCGTGACGATGCGCGCCTCGCACGGGTCGGTGCCCGTCGTCTCCAGGTCGAAGCCGATCAGCAGCTCCCGGTGCCAGCCCATGGGCGGTCCCCCTTCTTGGTGGTGCGTTCCCCCAGTGGTCCCCACCTTCGCACGGGCCACTGACAATCAGAGGATCGCATTCCGCTTACCTGCGCCCTCGCACCCCGGCAGGCCGGCCGCCGACCCCGTACCGACGCTCACGACACGGGCCGCGAATCAGCCCACATCAGCTCGAACTCCTCGCGATAGGTGGGAAAGAGCCCGCCTTCGTCACTCTGGTCCGCCTTCACGACCTTTCCACCGTTCCGTCCGTTTCTCAGCACGAGCACCGGCGCCTCCATCCCTCGCGTCCGGCGCAGGTAGGACTGCACGACCGCGATGCCGTCGACGCCGTCGCCGTCGACGAGGTAGGCGGTGAAGCGGGGGGTCTCGTCGAAGACCTGGATCTCGAACGCGCCCGGGTCCCGCAGCCGGGAGCGCACCCGGCGCATGTGCAGGATGTTCATCTCCACGGCGCGGCTCAGCTCGCCGCGCTTGATGCCGAGTTCGCGCTCGCGGCGCTTGATCGCGCTGGACGCCGGGTTCAGGAAGAGCAGCCGGATCCGGCCGCCGGACTCGGCCAGCCGGAGCAGGCGGCGGCCGGAGAAGTTCTGCACGAGCAGGTTGAGGCCGATCCCGAGGGCGTCCACGCGCCGCGCGCTGCCGAAGAGGTCCTCGGCCGGGAACTGGCGCAGCAGCCGCACCCGGTCGGAGTGCACGGCGACCACGTCGGCGTACCGGTCGCCGACCAGGTCCTCCACGGCGTCGACCGGCAGCCGCCGCGCGGACGGCACGTCACTGCCGGCGCCCAGCACCTCCAGCAGCCGCGCCGAGGCCCGCTCGGCCTGGTTCAGCACCGCCTCGGACAGGGCCCGGTTGCGGGAGACGACGTTGCGGGTGACCTCCAGCTCGTCCAGGGCGAGTTCCACGTCGCGGCGCTCGTCCACGTACGGCTCGAAGCACGGCCAGTGCTGGACCATCAGCTCGCGCAGCTGCGGCAGGGTCAGGAAGCTGAGGACGTTGTCGTCGGCCGGGTCGAGCAGGTAGCCCTTGCGGCGGCTGACCTCGCGGACGGCGACGGCGCGCTGCACCCACTCCTGGCCGGCGGGGCCGGCCGCGGCGACCACCCAGTCGTCGCCGTGGACGGGTTCGTAGACCGGCCTGAGGACCGCGGCGACGACCGCGCGCAGCCGCTGTTCGACGAGGTTGAGCCAGATGTAGGCCCGGCCGGCCCGCTGCGCACGGGTGCGCACCTCGTGCCACGCGTCGGCGTCCCAGTCCAGCTCCGGCCCGATCGCGCCCGCGTTCATCGGCCGCGCCAGGGACACCGCGCCGGGCGGGACGTCCGTGGAGTTCCCCTGGTGTCCGTCGTCACCAGGAGGCAGCTCCAGCCCTCCCGAGCCCACCCGCGCACCGCCTTCCGCTCCCTCGGAGCACTCCCGGTCAGACCCCGTCCCAACGATCAAGGAAGGGTACTCCGCGAGCGGTCCGCGGTGCAGCCCGATGGACGGGCCGGTTTTCCCAACCTCCTTGATCTCCACGCCCGTTCCGTCGGTCCGCACACCGGCGAGTGAGCGGATTCATAGCGGTGACACGGCCGGGTACGGGGAAGACTCCCTCGCACCCCGCACGGGGCGCGTGTGGAGCAGAACGCCCACGGGTGGGTAGGAGGACGTACGTGCTAGGTCGTCGCCTCACTTTCGGGGAGACTTCCGGGAGACTCGGAGCCAAGGCGTCCGTACCGGCGCCCCACACCTGAAAGAGTCGTGTTCATGCAGGTCTGGCCTGGAGAGGCGTATCCACTCGGTGCCACGTACGACGGCGCCGGTACCAATTTCGCGGTCTTCACGGAGGCCGCCGACCGAGTAGAGCTGTGTCTGCTGCACGACGACGGCTCGGAGACCGCGATCGAGCTGCGGGAGAGCGACGCGTTCGTCCGGCACGCGTACCTGCCGGGCGTGATGCCGGGGCAGCGGTACGGCTACCGCGTGCACGGCCCGTACGCCCCGGAGCGCGGCTTGCGCTGCAACAGCGCCAAGCTCCTCCTCGATCCGTACGCGCGTGCGATCAGCGGCTCGATCCAGTGGGGCGAGGAGGTGTACGGCTACCACTTCGACGATCCCGGCCGGCGCAACGACCTGGACTCGGCGCCGCACATGATGACGTCGGTCGTGGTCAACCCGTACTTCGACTGGGGCGACGACCGGCGTCCCCGGACGGAGTACCACCACACCGTGCTGTACGAGGCCCACGTCAAGGGCCTGACGATGCGGCACCCGGGCCTGCCCGAGGAACTGCGCGGCACCTACGCGGCCCTCGCGCACCCGGCGCTCATCGAGCACCTGACCGAACTGGGGGTGACGGCGCTGGAGCTGATGCCGGTGCACCAGTTCGTGAACGACCACCGCCTGGTGGACATGGGCCTGAACAACTACTGGGGCTACAACACGATCGGCTTCTTCGCCCCGCACAACGCCTACGCCTCCTGGGGCGACCGCGGCCAGCAGGTGCTGGAGTTCAAGTCGGCGGTGAAGGCGCTGCACGAGGCGGGGATCGAGGTGATCCTCGACGTCGTCTACAACCACACCGCCGAGGGCAACCACCTGGGCCCCACGCTGTCCTTCAAGGGGCTCGACAACCCCTCCTACTACCGGCTGACCGACGACCCCCGCTACTACATGGACACCACGGGGACCGGGAACTCGCTGCTCATGCGGTCCCCGCACGTACTCCAAATGATCATGGACTCGCTGCGGTACTGGGTCACCGAGATGCACGTCGACGGCTTCCGCTTCGACCTCGCGGCCACCCTGGCCCGGCAGTTCCACGAGGTGGACCGGCTGTCGTCGTTCTTCGACCTGGTGCAGCAGGATCCCGTGGTCTCCCAGGTCAAGCTGATCGCCGAGCCGTGGGACGTGGGCGAGGGCGGCTACCAGGTGGGAAACTTCCCGCCGCTGTGGACCGAGTGGAACGGCAAGTACCGGGACACGGTGCGGGACCTGTGGCGCGGCGAGCAGCGCACGCTGGCGGAGTTCGCGTCCCGGCTGACCGGGTCCTCGGACCTCTACCAGGACGACGGCCGCCGTCCGCTGGCCTCGATCAACTTCGTGACCTGCCACGACGGCTTCACCCTGCACGACATGGTGGCGTACAACGAGAAGCGCAACCACGCCAACGGGGAGGACAACCGCGACGGCGAGAGCCACAACCGGTCGTGGAACTGCGGGGCCGAGGGCGAGACCGACGACCCGGCGGTGCTGGAGCTGCGGGCGCGCCAGATGCGGAACTTCATCGCCACCCTGCTGCTCTCCCAGGGCGTGCCGATGATCAGCCACGGCGACGAGTTCGCCCGCACCCAGCGGGGCAACAACAACGCCTACTGCCAGGACAACGAGCTGGCGTGGGTGGCGTGGCCCGGCGGGGACGGGGACGGGGACGGCGGCACGGGCGTCGGGGCGGGGCTGCTGGAGTTCACCCGCGCGATGGTGTGGCTGCGCCGCGACCACCCGGTCTTCCGCAGGCGGCGCTTCTTCCACGGACGCCCCGTGGAGGGCACCCGCGACGAGCTGTCGGACATCGCCTGGTTCACCCCGGAAGGCGCGGACATGACGCAGCGGGACTGGGACTCGGCGCGGGCGTCGGCGCTCACGGTGTTCCTGAACGGCAACGCGATCTCCGAGCCCGGGGCGCGCGGGGAGCGCATCGCCGACGACTCGTTCCTGCTGATGTTCAACGCCTCGCCCAAGCCGCTGGACTTCGTGGTGCCGGTCGACCACGGACGCCAGTGGGAGGTGATCGTGGACACCGCCCTGACCGAGGGGGTGCCCACGGGCACCGGTCCGAAGGTCCAGGCCGGGGACCGGCTGACCCTGGTGGACCGGAGCCTGACGGTGCTGCAGCGGCCCGTCTAGGCGGGCGTGTCGCCCGAGCGGCCCTCCACGCGCGCGTGGGGGGCCGCTTCACGCGCGTGGGGGGCCGCTTCCGCGTGCGCGGGGGGCCGCTTCCGCGTGTCGTGCGGTGCTTCCGCGTGCCGTGCGGTGCGGGGCGCCGGGCGGGCCACCAGGGCGAGCACGCACGCCGTCCCGGCGGCCGCGCAGGCCACCCCGAACGCCGCGGCCGGGCCGTGGGACTCGGCGAGGCGTCCGGTGACGACCACCGCGAGGGCCTGCCCGCCGACGACCGCGCTGGTCGCGAAGGCCATCGCCTCGGCGAGCCGGGCCCGTGGCACCACCCGCTCGGTGAGTGCGGAGACGGTGATCAGGTGGGGGGCGTAGGCGGTGCCGAGGACGGTGACCACGACGTACAGACCGGCCAGGCTGTCGGTCCACAGCAGTGGCAGCGACAGGGCGCACGCGGTCGCGGTGGCCGCCCGCCAGCGCGCCCGGAGCCCGAAACGGGCGGGCACCGCGGCCATCGCGAGCCCCGCGACCGCGCTCATCACTCCCATGGCGGCGTAGACGAGCCCCGCCTGCTCCGGCTGCCCGAGCCGCTCGGTGAGCGCGGTGATGCCCGCCTGGCAGGCCCCGAACATCGCCCCCTGGAGGGCGAGGGAGGCGCGCAGGGCGTGCACCGCGCGGGGCATGCGGGGGCGCGTGCCACCGTCCCCGGCGGACGAGGGCGCCGCCGCGCGGGCGGTCGGGTGCAGGGCGAAGGCGGTGCCGCACCCGGCGACGAGGACGGCGGCGCCGGCCAGGGCGTACGCCGGGTGGGCGAAGACCGCGGCCAGGCCGACCAGGGCAGGACCCAGGACGAAGGAGACCTCGTCGAGGGCGCTCTCGAAGGACAGCGCGGCGCCCACGGTGGACTCGGGCGCACGGGCCCGGCGGGCGAGCCCCAGCAGGCGGGCGCGGGCCAGCGGGCCGATCAGGGGCACGCTCGCGCCCGCCACCGCGCCGAGCGGCACCAGCACCGGCGTCGCCGCCCCGGCGAGCGCACCGGCCACCAGGGCGGCGATCGCGAGGGCGTTGACCAGGGCGAGGACGAGGACGACGGTGCGCTGGCCGTGCCGGTCCGCGAGCCGGCCGACCAGCGGGGCGCAGGCGACCTGGCCGACGGCGAGCGCTCCCCCGGTCAGCCCCGCGGCGGCCAGCGAACCGCTGGTACGGGCGACCAGCAGGACGCTGCCGAACTGGATCGTGGCCGTCGGCAGGCGCCCCAGGAAGGACACCGCCGGCAGCAGCGGCCCGGTCAGGCCGATCACCTGACGGTAGGCCTCCAGCGCACCGTGCCGCCCGGTCCCCCCGCTGCTTCCCATCACCCGAAGCTAGCCACGCGCGCGTACACCCGAGGAGGGGCCGATGACACGAAAGGCGGCGGGGCGGGTACGTAGGTTTGCATGACGCCTGAGCGACCCGACCCGGTGCTGTCCTCCGCCTCCCCGGCCCCCTCGGCCACCTACCGGCTGCAACTGCGGCCCGAGTTTCCCTTCTCCGCCGCCGCCGCGGCCGTGCCGTACCTGGCCTCGCTCGGCGTGTCGCACCTGCACCTGTCCCCCGTGCTGGAGGCGGTCCCGGGCTCGCCGCACGGCTACGACGTCGTGGACCACGCGCGCGTGCGCGGGGAACTGGGCGGCGAGGAGGGGCTGCGGTCGCTGGCACGCACCGCGCGGGAGCACGGTCTCGGCCTGGTGGCGGACATCGTCCCGAACCACATGGCGATGTCGCCCCGGCACAACCACGCCCTGTGGGAAGTACTGCGCGAGGGGCCGAAGTCCCCGTACGCGCGGTGGTTCGACATCGACTGGGAGGCCCAGGACGGCCAGGTGCTGGTGCCGGTGCTCGGCGCGCCGGTCGGCGACGTGCTGGACGAGCTGCGGGTCGACGGCGACGTACTGCGGTACCACGACCACGCCTTCCCCCTGCGGGACGGCACCCGGGACCTGCCGCTGCCGCAGCTCCTGGACGCGCAGTGGTACCGCCCGGTGTGGTGGCGGCTCGCCCGCACCGACCTGAACTACCGGCGCTTCTTCAGCATCTCGGAGCTGATCGGCGTACGGGTGGAGGATCCCGAGGTCTTCGAGGCCACGCACGCCACCGTCCTGCGGCTGCTGCACGAAGGCGTCATCGACGGGCTGCGCGTCGATCACCCGGACGGCCTCGCCGACCCCGACACCTACCTGCGGCGGCTGCACGAGGCCAGTGGCGGGCGGTGGACGGTCGTGGAGAAGATCCTGTCGGACGGTGAACGGCTGCCCGCCGCCTGGCCCGTCGCGGGCACGACCGGCTACGACGCCCTGCGCCACGTCGACGGGCTCTTCACGGACCCGGCCGGATACGGCGAACTGCTCGGGCAGTACCGCAGGTTCGCCGCCCCGCAGACGGACCGGGGCGGGGACTGGGCGGCGACGGTGCGGCGGGCGGCGTACAAGGTGCTCACGCACGAGCTGGCCACCGAGATGGACCGGCTGACCCGGGTGACGCACCGCCTGTGCGTCGCCTCGCCCGATCCCGCGCTGCGCGACCGGTCGCCGTGGGCGCTGCGGACGGCGCTGCGGGAGCTGCTGGTCCGGCTGGAGGTGTACCGGCCCTACGAGTCGGTGGACGCGGCGTCGGTCGTCACCGAGGACGCGGCGGCCGAGGCGCGGGGCGCGTTCGCGGTGCCGGAGGAGGCCGGCGCGGTCGATGTCGTACGGGGCCTGGTGCTGGGGCGGTTCGGGGACGGGCCGGAGCACGTGGAGTTCCGGACGCGGTTCGCGCAGACCGCGTCGGCCCTGCGCGCGAAGTCGGTGGAGGACACGGCGTTCTACCGCTACGTGCCGCTGCTGTCGGCGACCGAGGTGGGCGGGAACCCGGGGAGCCCGGCCCTGTCGCCGGAGGAGTTCCACGCGTACTGCGCGCGCGTGCAGCGCGACTGGCCCCTGACCGGCACGGTCGTCTCGACCCACGACACCAAGCGCAGCGCCGACGTACGGGCCGCGCTGGCGGTGCTCACCGAGTGCCCGCGGCGGTGGGCGGACGTCCTGACGGAGGTCACCCGCACCGGCGAGGGCGTGCCGGACGCGCAGCTGGCGTGGGCGGCCTGGCAGACGGTGTTCGGGCTGGGGCCGGCGGACGGGGAGCGGGTGCGGGAGGCGCTGCTGAAGCACGTGCGCGAGGCGGGGATGTACACCAGCTGGACGGAGCAGGAGCCGCCGTACGAGGAGGCGGTGACGCGGTTCGTCGCGGCGGGGCCGTGCGGCGCGCCGGGTGAGCGGGTGGCCGCCTTCCGTGCCGCCGTGGGGCCGCACATCCGGGCCAACGTCCTCGGTACGGCGCTCACGCACCTGACGATGCCGGGGGTGCCGGACGTCTACCAGGGCACGGAGGGCGAGTCCCTGGCCCTGGTGGACCCGGACAACCGCCGGCCCGTGCGGTTCCCGCCCACCGGGGCCGGGGAGGCCGGGCTCGGGACCGACGGGCTCGGGACGGACGGGCTCGGGACGGACGGGCTCGGGACGGACGGGGAGAAGTGTGCGGTGACGCGGGCCGCGCTGGCGCTGCGCGCACGGCGGCCGGACGCGTTCGGCGACGCGGCGACGTACGAGCCGTTGTCCGCCGACGGCCCGGCGGCGGCGCACTGCGTGGCGTTCGTCCGCTCCGGAGAGGTCCTGACGGCCGTGACCCGGCTGTCGCTGCGGCTGGCGGAGGCGGGCGGCTGGCAGGAGACGAAGCTGCCCCTGCCGCCGGGCCGCTGGGCCGACGCGCTGGCACCCGGCCGGGAGTTCGCCGGGCACGCGCGCGTGGAGGAGCTTTTCGAGAGCCTTCCGGTGGCCCTGCTGGAACGGGTGGAGGGGGCGGAGGCAAGCGCGCCCTGAACCCGGGCGCACCCGGATTCCAGCACTCCTCGCGGCCTCACCGGGGCTCACCCCCCGCGTCTCACCGCGGCTCGCCCTCCGTGTCCCACGCGAAGACCGATCCCGTCCGTGCCGTCATCACGCACGGGTTGGGGAAGGTCTGCGTGTACCGCACCGGCCGGCCCCGCCACTGGCCGTGGGCGTGGGCCGTCACCGGGGCGTGGACCAGCGTGCAGTGGGTGTCGCGGGGCGGGATGTCGGCGATGCGGCCGCCCGTGGCGCCGAGTTCCGCGCAGGCGCCGGCCGCGCGGGCGTGCCCCCGGGGCGGGTCGCACAGCAGGAGGGCGCCGCGGGTGGTGCCGGGCCCGGAGCCCGAGGGCGCGCCGGGCCGGGCGCCCGACGGGGTCTCGCCGTGGGTGGACGGGGTCTCGCCGTGGGTGACGGTGAGCAGGAGCCAGTCGTGCGCCGGTGCCCGCCCGGCGGTGGCCTGCGCCGGGGTGGCGCAGGTGAGGAGCAGGGCCGTGGCCGCGAGGAGGGCGGCCCGGGCGGCCGCTCGGGGCGTGGAGAAGTGGGTCATTCCCGGTGCATCGGCACGGCGGCCTCGGAACCCCAGCCCGGCTCACCCGAACGGGAGCCCGCGCTGGACCGCCGCACGGCCAGTTCGAACGCGGCGAGGACGACCCGGGTCTGGTACTCCACCTGGCGCGAGACCGGTATCCAGCGGGCCGCGCAGCCGTCGCGGTAGTCGGCGCAGCCCTCGTCGACGAGCCGGTCCAGCTCGGGCAGGACGCCCGCCGGGTCTTCGCCGGCGCGGGTCACCAGCTGGTGCAGCAGCCCCGCGGTCCGCAGCGACAGGCGCCGTCCGGCGAGCCGCAGCGCGACCAGGTGGGCGGTGCTCATCGGCGGGAGCGAGCGGCCCGACCCGTCGTCGGTGTCGGGGTCCCACGCGTCGGCGAGGCGGGGACAGACCAGCAGGTAGTCGTCGACCGGCGCGAGGAGGTGCGCCGCGTCCGGGACGGTGGCCAGGCGCGGCCGGATCCGGGCGAGGGCGCGGTGCAGGCGCCGGGTGTCCTGGCGCAGGGTGCGGCTCACGGACCGCAGCACGGCGTCGCGGTCGGCCGGAGGGGAGCCGTCCGCCACGGCGTCCACGCCCCACATGGGCGCCTCGACGACCGCGGTGACGGTGCCGTACCGCCGCGGGTGGCACCACGTCGACTCGACGGCGGCCTCGGTGATGGCCGCGGTGAGGTCGCCGCGGCGGGGCGGGGGGATGCGGTAGACGGCGGGGCCGAGGCCGGGCCAGTACAGGGTGTCGTAGGCGCCGAGTTCGCGGGGTATGCCGAGCCGGGCCGCGGCGTGGGCGATGCGCTGGGCGAGGCCCGGCAGGTCGTGGGTCAGTTCGACGAAGCCGCCGCCGACGTCGACGCCGTGCAGGGAGCAGTGGAGGAAGGGCCGCAGCTTGTCCTGGAGGGCGAGCAGGGCGCGGGTCTCCGGCAGCGCGGGGTGGTCCGGGCCGTTGGGCAGCCACTCGGGCTGTTCCAGGAAGCCGGGGCGGAAGAAGTTCCGGGCGTAGCGGCCGAGGGTGTAGGGGCCTGACAGCCAGCCCTCGTTGCGGCGCAGGCCGTCCGGGTCGGCGCACAGCAGCAGGTTCCACGTGGCGTCGGCCCCCTCGGTGAGCCGGGGGTCGGCCAGGGCGCGCTCGGCCAGCCGCAGGACGGTGGCGCCGCCCACCGGTTCGTTGGCGTGCGGACCGGCGACGACGAGGGCCTGGCGGCTGCCGTGGCCGACGGAGAGCAGCAGCAGCGGGGTGCCCGCGCGGGAGGTGCCGACGCGGCGCAGCCGGGCGTGCCGGGGGTGGCGGGCGACGAGCGCGGCGGCCCGTGCGCCCAGCTCGTCCACGGTCGGATAGCGAAGGAGGGGCGGCAGGGCACACCTCCACGATGCGGGCCGTCGGTTCACCTGGCGTGCGCGGTGTACGCACAGTCAGTCACGACTTCAGGGCTTCGTCAACACCATGAAAAGCAAAGGGATTTGTCCCACTGGTCCGTCCTGTGATCCGCCCCGTGGTCCGTCCTGCGATCGCCCCACCGGGATGCACCACACCGGGTGAAGCCCAGGCCAGAGCTGTGCGCGCCGCCTCGTGCGGATCAGGTCGCCGCGAGGCGGAAGGCCATCTGACCGAAGCCGATCTGGTCACCCTCGCGGACCACGGCCGCACCGATGACCCGCCGCCCGTTGACCGTGGTCCCGTTGGTCGAGCCGAGGTCGCGCAGCACCCACATGCCGCCCTGGCGGCTGAGTTCGGCGTGCACGCGGGACACCGTCTCGTGGGTCAGCCGCAGCCCGCTCGCCGGGTCGCGCCCTATGCGCAGCGGATGACCGGTACCGGGGTGGGGCAGCAGGAGCTTGGGCAGCCGCTCGGCCTGCCAGGCCCGGCGCAGCCGTACGCCGAACCCGGACACCGCCTCGACGGTGCCGAACACCAGCCGCGACACCCGGCTCTCGGTGGGCAGGTCGGCGGTGAGCGCGGCGAGTTCCTCCAGGCGGCGGGCGGCGAGGGCCAGCTCCATCCTGCGGATGAACGTGTCGTGCGACAGACGCCCCATGACGACACCGTCCCGGAGCACCTTCAGCGCCTTGTCGCGCTCCGCGTCGGACAACCGCGCGGGGTACGTGTGGAACTCGAAGGACGACGTCACGCTCGTGATTGTCGGTCAGCCGGGCCGGGGTGTCCAGGAAACGGGAAAACGGCCACCACGCGCGCGGTGCGCGGCCGTCGGACGCGGGGCGCGGCGTGCCGCCGGACACGACACCTGCCGCGAACGGTGCTTTTCCCCAGCGGACTGATCGCTTTTGCAGGACCATGGACGGGCTACATCACGGTGAGCAGACGAAGGGGAACCGTCCGTGCAGTTCGAGGTGTGGGCACCGCAGGCCGGCCGGGTGACGCTGAAGTGCGACGGCGTCACGCACGCGTTGGAGCAGGATCCGGAGCGGCCGGGGTGGTGGTGCGGCCGGGCGCAGGCGCACGACGGCTCGCGGTACGGCTTCGCGGTGGACGACGGGCCGGTGCTGCCGGACCCGCGCTCGCGCCGGCAGCCGGACGGGCCGGACGGGCTGAGCGCGGTCGTGGACCACGGGCGGTACGCGTGGCGCGCACCGTGGGCCGGGCGTCCGCTGCCCGGCGGCGTCCTGTACGAGCTGCACGTGGGCACGTACACGCGCGAGGGCACGCTCGACGCCGCCGCCGAGCGGCTCGACCACCTCGTGCGACTGGGCGTCACCCACGTCGAGTTGATGCCGCTGTGCCCCTTCCCCGGGCGGCACGGCTGGGGGTACGAGGGTGTCTCCCTGTGGGCGGTGCACGAGCCGTACGGCGGCCCCGAGGCGCTGAAACGCTTCGTCGACCGGGCCCACGAACTCGGCCTGGGCGTGGTCCTGGACGTGGTGCACAACCACCTGGGCCCCTCGGGCAACTACCTGCCCGCCTTCGGTCCGTACTTCACCGACACCCACCACACGCCCTGGGGCGTCGCCGTCAACCTGGACGCCCCGGGCTCGGACGAGGTCCGCGCGTACCTGGTGGACAGCGCGCTGGCGTGGCTGCGGGACTACCGGATCGACGGGCTGCGCCTGGACGCGGTGCACGCCCTCGTCGACACGCGGGCGTGCCACTTCCTCGAACAGTTGTCGACCGCCGTGGACGACCTGGCCGCCGACGTGGGCCGCCCGCTGTTCCTGATCGCCGAGTCCGACCTCAACGACCCCCGGATCATCACCCCGCGCGCGGAGGGCGGCCTCGGGGTGCACGCGCAGTGGAACGACGACTTCCACCACGCCCTGCACACCGCGCTGACCGGGGAGTCCCAGGGCTACTACGCCGACTTCGCGCACGCCGGTCTGGCGGCGCTCGCCAGGACGCTGACCCGGGGATACTTCCACGACGGGACGTACTCCAGCTTCCGGGGCCGCGCGCACGGCCGGCCGCTGGACCGCGGGCGGGTGGCCGCACACCGGCTCACCGGCTACAGCCAGACCCACGACCAGGTCGGCAACCGCGCCCAGGGCGACCGCCTGGCCGCGCTGGTCTCCCCCGGCCTGGCGGCCTGCGCGGCCACACTGACGCTGACCGCGCCGTTCACGCCGATGCTGTTCATGGGCGAGGAGTGGGCGGCGGGCACACCGTGGCAGTTCTTCACCGACCACACCGACCCGGAGCTGGCTCAGGCCGTGCGCGACGGCAGGCGGCGCGAGTTCGCCGCGCACGGGTGGCGGGAGGAGGACGTGCCCGACCCGCAGGACCCGGCGACGCGGGACCGGTCGTGCCTCGACTGGTCCGAGCCGGAACGCGAGCCGCACGCGCGCGTGCTGGCCTGGTACCGCCGGCTGATCGCCCTGCGCGCCGAGCAGCCGGACCTGACGGACCCGGACCTGGCCGACACCAGGGTCGCGTACGACGACGACGCGCGCTGGCTGGCCTTCCGGCGCGGCGACATCCGGGTGGCGGTCAACCTGGGTGCCGGGCCGGTGGCGATCCCGCTGGGTACCCGTCCGGCGCGGGTGCTCGCCGCGTGGGAGCCGGTGGAGGTGCCGGGCTCGGACGGGGTGCTGCGCCTGCCGGGCGAGTCGAGCGTGGTGCTCCTTCAGGACTGACGGGGGCCGGACAACAGGACCCGGACGACGGGCCGGGGGTGCTCAGGTCTGTGGGCCGTCCGGGGTGTCTTCCGAGTTGGCCTGTGGCCCGTCCTCCGGCCCGTCCTCGCGCAGTTCCGTCACACGTTCCAGCAGGATCGGCTCCCAGGCGCGCCGCAGACGGGTCCGGAGCAGGGGCAGAGGAAGGGGCGGGACGGGCGGCGGCGCCTCGGACGCGCGGCCCGCGAGGGCGGCGGCGAGCTGGACGAGGGTGTCGCAGCGGGCCAGCCACAGCCCGCGCAGGCAGGGGCGGGCGCCGTAGCCGGCGAGGGTGGCCGCGCGGACGGCGGCGGGCGAACCGACGGAGAGCGCGAGAGAGGCGATGTCCTCCGCCGGGTCGCCGAGGACCGCCTCGGTCCAGCCCAGCACGCCGCGCACCCGGCCGTCGGCGCTGACCACGAGGTGATCGCCGGACAGGCCGCGGTGGACGAGGACGGCCGCGCCGGGCTGGGCGGCCAGCTGGGCCGCCGCCGCGCGGGTGAGCCGCTCCGGCCGGGCGGCGTCGAACTCGTCGGCCTCGGCCAGGCGCCGGGCGGCGCGCTCCGCGGACTGCCTGAGCGCCTCCAGCGAGCGCGGGGCGGCCCGGGGCACGCCGAAGGTCTCGGCCTGCCGGACGGACACCTCGCGCAATCCGGTGAGCAGGGCCGCGAGGTCCGCCTCGCCCAGCGCCGACACCTCGTGGTCCTCGCCCGAGCCGCCGGGCACCTTGGCGTCCAGGGTGTAGGTCAGCCCCGGCGCCCACTCGCCGTGCGCCACGCTCGTCGGCAGCGCCACCGGGACGGCGGGGCGGACCAGTTCGCGCAGGCGCAGCTCGCGGCGCTGCCGGACCGCCGCCTCGCGGTCGGGGGCCAGGCGCAGCACGTGGCGGGGACCGACCCACCAGGTGGCGGACCCGGCGACCGCCGCGACGGGACGGACGTCGGATTCCGCGCTCCCGCCCAGCAGGGAACGGACCAGTCGGCGGACGGTGTCCGGGGTGGGTGTCGGTGCCTGGGTCATGATCGAGCCGTCGTCTTCCGGGGCTGCCGGGTGCGGGGTGCGGGGTGCGGGGTGCCGTCGAGGGTCACTCCACCAGGACCATCTCCCGGCTGGTGTCGTTGAGACGCCGGCCGCCGTCCTCGGTGACCGTGACGATGTCCTCGATGCGTACCCCGAACCGGCCGGGCAGATAGACGCCGGGCTCGACGGAGAAGCACATGCCGGGCACGAGGGGCTGCTCCTCGCCCTCGATCATGTACGGCGGCTCGTGCGTGGTGACGCCGATGCCGTGCCCGGTGCGGTGGATGAAGTACTCGCCGTACCCGGCGTCCGCGATGACGGCGCGGGCGGCCCGGTCGACCTCCTGGCAGGCGACGCCGGGCCGCACCGCCCGGAAGCCGGCCTCCTGCGCCTCGCGGACGAGGTCGTGCACCCGGCGCTCCTCGTCGGTGGGCTCGCCCACGTGCACGGTGCGGGAGGTGTCGGAGCCGTAGCCGTCCTTCAGGCCGCCGAAGTCGAGGACGATCATGTCGCCGTCCTCGATGACGCGGTCGCCGACCTCGTGGTGCGGGTTGGCGCCGTTCGGCCCGGAGGCGACGATGGTGAAGTCGACCTGGGAGTGGCCGAACCGCCGCAGTAGGTCCGCGAGGTCGGCGGCGACGTCGGACTCGCGCCGCCCGCCGAAGGTGACCTTCCGGATCTCCTCGAACGTGGCGTCCGCGGCCGCGCCCGCCGCCGCCAGCAGCTCCAGCTCCGCGGCGTCCTTGACGGCGCGCAGCATGGGCAGCGCCTCGGTGAGCGAGGCGTACGAGGTGCGGGGCAGCGCCCGCTGGAGGGCCAGCAGGTGCAGGGCCCAGGCGTTGTCGCTGACGCCGTACCGTCCGGAGCCGTCGAGGAGGGCGGCGGTGGCGGCATAGGGGTCCTTGCCGTCGGTCCAGTCGCGCAGGGTCAGGGCGGGGGCCCCGGCGACCTTCTCGGCGTCGGGTGCCTCCAGTGTCGGGACGACGAGGACGGGATCGCGGCCGGGGGCCAGGACGAGCAGGGTGAGCCGTTCGGTGGCGGCGGTGGGCGCGTAGCCGGTGAGCCATACGAGGTCCGGCCCCGGTGCCACCAGCAGCCCGGCCAGCCCGGCGTCGGCGGCCGCCCGCGCGGCGCGCTCCATGCGGGCCCGGTAGTCGTCGGCGGTGAAGGACGCGGCGGGCGTGCTGCCGGTCATCCGGGCCTCCCTGAGGGTGGAAGTGAAGGGACTACGGGCAGCATCCTGCCCTCGGCGAGGGGTCCGCGCGAGCGGATTGACGTCGATCGACCTCCACGACCGAGGGCGGGGTCCGCACATCCCCGGAAGACGGGCCGGCGGCGTGGCGCCCGGCGAGCCACGTCCGCACGGTCACGTGACGACGCCCGGTACGGCCGTCAGCTGCTGGTAGCCGCCGCTCTCGTGGCGCACCGTGAGCGTGACCGCCTTGCCCGGCCGGGCGCGGGCCACCGCACGGGCGAGGTCGGCGGCCGAGTCGACGCGGGTCCTGCCGAACGCGAGGAGCACGTCGCCCCGGACCAGGCCCGCCGCGTACGCCGGGCCGGGCACATGGACGCCCACCACCAGCGCGCCCGGCCGCTCGTGGTCCACGGCCTCCACCCCCAGGGTCGCGGCGGGCGGCGCCGGGGTCGGGCCGGCCGCCGGACGGGCGGGGGCGGCCCCGCTGCCCGGCCGGTTCTTCGCTTCCGCCCCGGGCCCCGCCGCCGCTCCCGGCCCGGCTCCGGGGGCGCCCGCCCGCTGCCGCAGTTCGGCCAGTTCGCTCATGCCGATGACCGTGGCGCCCACCGTGCCGAGCCCCACGCCCGCCAGGAGCAGGACCGCCGCGGCGAACACCCCGAGCAGCAGGGTGGTGAGCCGCCTGCGGCGCCGGCGCCCGGACTGGGGGCGCCGGACGCCGTCGGGTGCGGTGACGGCTCCCGGCTCCTGGCCGGGCATCGGCTTGGGTCGCAACGCTGTCTGTTCCATGGTTCGCCTCCGGCTGGTGCTCTACCCGGCGCACCACCGCGTGACGAGTCACGAAAGAGTGAGACTGAACGACGGTCAGCCGGTCGGAACGGGGCTGCTCCTGGGCACGGGCACGGCCGGGGCCCGGTCCGGGAGAAACCCGTGGGTGCGGCTCGCCAGGTAGTCGGCCCGGTAGCGCGGGACGTTCCGGTGCCAGTTGAGGATGCCGGCCATCCAGTTCTGCAGGTCGGTCACATAGCCCTGCATGATCTTCCGTGCCTCGTCGGAGAGCTGGAAGTCGTCGTAGACGATGGGCAGTTCGTGGGCGACGACGTGCTCGAACTGGCGCATGCGCTGGTTCATCAGGTCCTGGACGACGCCGAGGGCGGCCGGGTAGTCGACGCCGAAGAAGTTCTGGACGACGAGGACCGCGTTGTGGATCTCGCCCTCGTACTCGATCTCCTTCTGGTAGGAGAAGACGTCGTTGAGCAGGCACGCGTAGTCGATCGCCGCGTTCTCCAGGGAGCGGACGGGGCCGCTGCGGTAGACCTCGGGCGGGACGGCCGGGCCGTGGCCGGCGCGGCACAGGCCGAGGGTCAGGTCGGAACCGAACGTGGCACGCCGCATCTCCAGGTAGTCCACGGGGTCGGGGACGCGGTTCTGGATCTGGTTGGCCAGCTCCCACACCCACGCCTCGGTCATCGTGTCGACGGCCGACTTCAGCGGGCGGCGCTCCTCGGGGGTCATGCCTGCCGTCGTGCGGGCCCACAGGTCGATCAGGGAGCGCTCCATGGCGTTGGCGGGCGGCGGCACCGGCTCTCCGTCGAGCGGCATGCAGGCCGACAGGCGGGCGGTGGTCAGCCGGGCGGCGGCCAGGTCGCGCCGGTGGCCGTAGACCAGCGGGTAGTAGTCGTCGCCGTAGGTGCCGAAGGCCAGCCAGTCGGAGGCGAGGTTCAGCTGCTCCTGGGTGGCGTCCGGGTCGAGGCCGGCGGCGCACAGGGGCAGGTCGCAGCTGGCGAGCTTGTCCTCGTCCCAGACCCCTTCGCCGAGGAAGCCGACCTCCCGCGACCACTCGGCCAGGTGCCGCCGGGCGCCGTCCAGGGCGGGGCTCAGCTCTAGCGGGAAGGGCATCCGGATGTCGGGGATGATCGAGGGGCCGACCTTCTGGAACGGCACGTACGTGTACGGGCGGGCCCGCTCGGCGGCGGCGCCGGCCAGCAGCGCTCCGACGTTCGCGGCGGAGGTGCCGGGTCCGGTCAGCGCCTGCCAGCCCGCGTCGGGCCGGGCGCCCTTGTTCATGTACCGGCTGGAGCGCATGTGCCATTCGTGGCCACCGGACTGCCAGTCCTGCAGGCCCTTCGCGTACAGCCCGACGGCGGTGGCCTCGGCCGGGGTCAGGCCGTTCTCCAGGGCCACGGCGGGAACTTCGGTGAACGCGGTGTGTTCGAACTGGTGCAGGCGCGAGGTGAGGACGTCGTTGACCAGCTCGGCGGCCTCCTGGGTGGTGCAGCCGAAGAAGGTCTCCAGGACCAGCACCCCGTTGCTCAGCTCGCCCTCGTCCTCGACCTCGCGCTGGTAGGAGAAGAGGTCGTTGCGCAGGTGCACGGCGTCGGAGAAGGTCTCCATCAGCACCCTGAGCGGCCTGGTCCCGGCGACGGCGGCGGGCACCTCGGCGGTCGCGTACTCCACGAGCCCGGCCGACCAGGGGGCGCCGCCGACCTTGCGGCGCATCTCGATGTACTCGACGGGGTTGGCGATCCGCCCCTCGTTGATGTTGGACAGCTCCCACAGGGACTCGTTGAGCAGGTGCTCGGTGGCGACGGCGAAGCGGCGGCGCCAGTCGGCCGACATGGCCGGCACCGTGCGCTTCCACAGGTCGGCGAGACCGGCCTCGACCGGGTTCTCGGGCTCGGGCATCCCGGCGCTGAGGTCGAGCGGCATGAAGAGGGGGAGCCGGTCGAGGTGGGCCTTGCCGCCGACGCGGTCCTGGCTGCGTTTGAACTTCTCCAGGAAGTGGTCGTCGAAGAAGAAGACCCACACGTACCAGTCGGTGATGAGGGAGAGCGCCGGCCCGTCGCAGTCGGGGTGCGTGTAGGCGCAGAGCAGGCCGTAGTCGTGCGCGTCGAGGTCGGCCTGGTCCCAGACCCCGGAGCCCTCCAGCATGCCCATCTCGCGCGCCCACGTCGTCGAGTGGGCACGCGCCTCGTCGAGATGCGGGTTGAGCCGCGCGGGATGCGGCAGGTAGAAGTGCGGGAGTTCGAAGGGCTGTTGCGTCATGGCCGGGCACTACCCAGGGCCCCCGGGGCACATCCGCGGGGCGGGACATGATCACACCATCGCGTGAATCGGGGTGGAAAGCGGGAACTTCGCCGGTGCGCCCCTGACGCGTCGTCGTGCGCTCAGCCGCGGACCTGGATCAGCGCGTGGGTTCCGCCGGTCCGCCAGCGCCCCTCCCCGCTCGCCTCCAGCGCCGCCTCCGTGTCCGCGCCCAGACCGGTGATCACGTCGGACTTGAGGGTGCGCAGGGCGGCGACGGGGCCCGGGAAGTAGGCGGTGACGTCGGCGAAGGGGGTGGTCGGGGCGTACCACCGGTCGCCCACCAGGCGGCGGTAGTTCAGGTCGCCCTTGAGGACGGTCACCGTGGCCGAGGCGAACTCCGCGCGCAGGTCGTCGGGCATGTCGGCGTACGGCAGCGGGGCGCAGGAGAAGGGGTGGGCGCGGACGGTGACGCGGCCGTCGCTGAGCGCGGCCCACAGCCGCTCTCCGTACGCGGCGGCCGCGCCGCCCGCCGCCCGGAGCCGCCGCAGCGCGTCGAGCACGTCGGCGGGCGTGGCGTCGGAGACGTAGTACGGGTACGGCTTGACGTGCAGGATCGCGCGGTCGACACGGCCCTCGGCGAGGAGGTGCGAGACGAGGAGCAGGTCGGGGACGAGTTCCCGGCCGGCGTTGTCGGCGACGAGGCACAGGACGACGGGGGCCGAGGCGCCCGAACGGGAGGTGCCCGTACCGGAAGTGCCCGTACCGGAGGTGCCCGTCCCCGAGGTGCCCGTCCGGGCGGGCGGCAGCAGCGACCAGAGCGCGTCGCTGTCGTCGGCGACCAGGGGCTCGGCGTCGCCCTCGGTGTCGTTCCCGCCGCGGGAGAGGCGGAAGCCGAGGTCGGCGCGGTTGCCCCAGAGCGAGCCGTGCAGCAGGGCCCGGCTCCGCTCGTCCGCGGGCAGGTCGGCGAGGCCGTCGAGCGCGGCGAGTTCCCCGTCCGTCTCCGGGGCGTCCAGCTCGGCCAGCTTGGCGGGCCGGAACGGGTCGACGCCCTGCCAGGCGCCGGGGCCGAAGTAGCCGACGGCGTCGAGGAGCCGGCGGTAGAAGTGGCTCTCCGCCCACAGCCAGGGCACGTCGAACCAGGAGCGGCCCGCGTACGCGTCCATCCCCCACCGTGCCCAGCGGTCCCGGTCGCGCGGGTCGGCCTCGGCGGGGAGCGGCTCGACCACGCCGTCGGCGCAACTGGCGAGCAGCGCGTCCAGGGCCCGCCGCCGCTCGGGGTCGTAGGGGAACGCCTCCCCGACCTGCCCGATGATGGCGGGGTGCCGCTCGGCCAGCACGCCGTGGGGAAAGGAGCCGGGCCGGTTTCCGAGGATGACGGGGGCGGGCTCGGGCGGGGTGTCGGGCATGCGCCTCACCGTACCGCGCGGTCCCGCAGGGGCGGGCGGAGGCGGCCGTGTTCCGGCGCGCGGGCGCCGTCCGTGCCGGGTCAGGCCGCGCCCGCCTCCCGCTCCAGGCGGGCCGCGAGGGTGAGGTAACGCGCGCGCCGGGTCACCGGGACCATGCCCCGGATGAGGAGGCGCCACATCCCGGCCAGGCGGCGACGCTGCCGCGCGTCCGGTTCGAGGGTGCCGCCGACGACGCGGGTGCCGACGATGGAGCAGACGAGGGTGTGGGCGACGGAGTCGACGTCGATGTCCGGCTGCACGTCGGACTGCCGCACGGCGTCCAGGAGACGGGACGAGGCGATCTCCCGCCACTCGGTGAAGGGGTGCGGCAGCGGGGGCCGCACCGCCACTCCCCCGGTGGCGAGCCGCAGACCGGCGCGCAGCACCGGCCCCTCCTCGCACAGCCGGGCCATGCCGAACGTGAGGCGCATCAGCGCCTCCAGGGAGGTGTAGCCCCGCCCGTCCAGCTCGGTCGCCAGTCGCCGCGAGGTTCTGGACTGGAGCTCCATGATGGCGTGCGCGAGGTCGTCCTTCGCGGCGAAGTGGAAGTACAGGGCACCCTTGGTGACTCCGGCGTGGGCCACGATCTCGCTCAGGCTGGTCGACTCGTAGCCCTGACGGTCGAACAGATCGGCGGCGGCCACGATGATCGTCGCGCGGGTCTGTTCGGCGCGAAGCTGCCTCGCCATCGGCTGAACTCTCCTGGGCTGGAACTCAACAGGCCGTGCCGCCTGTCTTAACCCCCTGTACACGATAACTCACCGATGACTGCCCGTCAGTTCGGCCTCCTGAGGCACGGAGTCGGGTCAGACCAGTCCCGCCGACTCCAGCCACGCCTTGGCCACGTCCAGCGGGTCCTTCTTGTCCAGCTGCACCTGGGCGTCCAGGTCGAGGAGCGTCTTGGTGTCCAGCGCGGCGGAGACCGCGTTCAGCGCGGCGACGCCCTCCTGGGGCAGGCCCTCCTTGTGGACGAGCGGAGTCACGTTCGCGTATCCGAAGAGGTTCTCCGGGTCCTTCAGGACGACGAACTTCTCCTTGATGATGGTCGGGTCGGTGGTGAAGACGTCCGCCGCCTGCACGGTGTTCTTGGTCAGCGCCGACTGGGTCAGCGGGCCGCCCGCGTCGAGCGCCTTGAAGGACTTGAACTTCAGGCCGTACACGGACTCCAGGCCCTTGAGCCCCTGCTGCCGGGTCTGGAACTCGGGCGAACCGCCGATGACCAGCTCGGGCGCTATGTCCTTGAGGTCGGCGAGGGTCGACTCGGCGGTCAGGCCGTGCTTCTTCGCGGTCTCGGCGTTGACGCTGACCGAGTCCTTGTTCTCGGCCGGCGACGACTCCAGCAGCGTCAGCTTCTTGTCGAGCTTGGCCTTGGCGGCCTCGTTGACCGCGTCGGCGGACTGCTGCCCGGCCTTCGGGTCGAGGTAGGCGAGCAGCGAGCCGTTGTACTCGGGCAGCACCGTGACCGAGCCGTTCTTCATCAGGCCGTACGTCGTCTCCCGGCTGCCGATGTTGTGCTTGTAGGTGACCTTGAGGCCCTTGGCCTTGAGCGCCTCGCCGTAGATGTCGGCGAGCAGGGTGCTCTCGGCGAAGTTGTTCGAGCCGACGACGACGGTGCCGGCCTCCGCCTTCTCCCCGGCGAGCGGGTTGTCGGAGGTGTCGTCGGAAGAGGAACAGCCCGCGAGCAGCGCCGCCGCGGCGGTGAGCGCGACGGCCGCCGCGCCGGTGTGCCTCGTCCTGGACCTGCTGCTCTTCACGGTGAAAGTCATCCACCGATCCAAACGAGCCGGTTGTCGGTCAGTCAAGAACAGCCTGGTTACGGTTTCTTCCGGCCCACGTGTCCGGCAGCCCCGCGTCACCGTCTGCGCACCCCCGGCGACACCGCCAGCCGCCCCGCCGCCCAGAACACCCCGAGCGTGACGAGCGCGAGGAGCGCCACCAGGGTGGCACCGCCGACCACCTTCTCGTAGTCCCGCTGGTAGAGCCCGTCGATGATGTACCGGCCGATCCCGCCGAGACTGACGTACGCGGCGATGGTGGCCGTCGAGACGACCTGGATGGCGGCCGAGCGCAGCCCGCTGAGGACCAGCGGCAGGGCGACGGGCAGTTCGACGCGGAAGAGGATGCCCGGCTCGTGCATGCCCATGCCCCGCGCGGCGTCCACCGGGGCCGGGTCCACGGAGCGGACCGCCTCGTACGTGGTCACCAGGATCGGCGGGACCGCGAGCACGACGAGCGGGATCATCACGGGCAGCAGGCCGATGCCGACCACGACGGCGATCAGCACCAGCAGTCCGAAGCTGGGCAGCGCGCGGGCGGCGGTGGCGACGAAGGCGACGGCGTTGCCGCCGCGTCCGGTGTGTCCGGTCAGCAGCCCGACGGGCAGCCCGATCGCGGCGGCCAGGCCGAGCGCCATCAGGGTGTACTGGACGTGTTCCAGGAGGCGTTGCGGGATGCCGTCGTAGCCGTGCCAGTGGGCGCTGTCGCTGAAGAAGGCGTCGGCGAAGTTGAGGACGTTCACCGGGCGGCCGCCTCCTCGGGTCCGGGCGTGTCCTGCCGCACCGCGGTCTCCTTCGGGCGCCGGCCGCCCTTGCCGCGCGGCATCCACGGGGTCAGCAGGTTCCGGAGCAGGACGAGCGCCGCGTCGCACAGGACGGCCAGTACGGCGGTGGTGAGGACGGAGTTGACCGCCAGTTCGGGCCGGCCGTACTTCTGGGCGTCGGCGAGCAGGTTGCCGAGGGCGCCCTGGTTGCCGATGAGGGCGCCGACGCTGACCAGGGAGATGCTCGCCGAGACGGCCACCCGCAGTCCGGCGAGGATCGCGGGCACGGCGATGGGCAACTGCACCTGGAGGTAGCGCCGTACGGGGCCGAAGCCCATCGCGGTGGAGGCGGCCAGGGTCTCCGCGGGCACCGACCGCACGCCGTCGACGATCGCCGGGACGAGCACCACCAGGCTGTAGACGGCCAGCGGGATCATCACGGTCAGTTCGGTCTGGCCGGTGTAGTCGATGAGCACGACGAAGACGGCCAGCGACGGGACGGCGTAGAAGACGGTGGTCACGCCGAGGACGGGCGGGTACAGCCAGCGGAAGCGCACGCAGAGCTGGGCGACGGGCAGCGCGAGCAGCAGCCCGGCCAGGACCGGCAGCAGCGCCTCGCGCAGGTGCAGCCCGATCAGGCCGAAGTAGGTGTTGTCGAGGTCGCTCGGGATGTCGAAGAAGCCGTTCACGGGGCGGCCTTCGCGACGTCGACGGGCCCTGGGTCCTGCGCGTCGGCGGTGTCCTGCGCGCCGTGGGCGGTGCGGATCGCGTCGCCGATGGTCTGCTGGGAGGCGACGCCGGCCACCCGGCCGTCGGCGTCCACGGCGACGGCCCAGCCGGTGGGCGAGAGGACCGCGCAGTCGAGGGCGGCGCGCAGCGAGTCGGTGCCGGGCACGAAGGGCCGCCCGTACGGCAGCAGTCGGTCGGCCGCGATGCCCCCGGCGGTCAGGTCGCCCGGCTCGGCCCAGCCCAGCGGCCGGTCCTCCGCGTCGGTCACCAGGACGTAGGGGGCGTCGGACGCGGCGAGCCGCTCGGCCGTGGCGTCCGCGCGCACGACCGGGCCGGTGGTCAGCTCCAGGCCGGCGGACGGGAAGAAGGACAGCCGCCGGATGCCGCGGTCGGCGCCGAGGAAGTCCTCGACGAAGTCGTCCGCGGGGTTCGACAGCAGCTCGGCCGGGGGCGCGAACTGGGCGAGCCGGCCGCCGGTGCGCATCACCGCGACCCGGGTGCCGAGCTTGATGGCCTCGTCGATGTCGTGGGTGACGAAGACGATGGTCTTGCCCAGCTCGTCCTGGATGCGCAGGAGTTCGTCCTGGAGGCCCTTGCGGACCACCGGGTCGACGGCGGAGAACGGCTCGTCCATGAGGAGCACGGGCGGGTCCGCGGCGAGCGCCCGGGCCACGCCGACGCGCTGCTGCTGGCCGCCGGAGAGCTGGTACGGGTACCGCTTGCCGAGCGAGGCGTCGAGTCCCACCCGCTCCATCAGTTCCGCCGCCCGCTCACGGGACTTCTGCTTGCCCCAGCCGATCATGCGGGGCACGGTGGCGATGTTGTCGATGATCGTCCGGTGCTGGAAGAGTCCGGCGTTCTGGATGACGTACCCCATGGACCGGCGCAGCGTGGTGACCGGCTGCCGCTGGACGTCCGCGCCGTCGAGGAGGATGGTGCCCTCGGTCGGTTCGACCATCCTGTTGATCATCCGCAGGGTCGTCGTCTTGCCGCAGCCCGACGGTCCGACGAGGACGGTGATCGCGCGGTCCGGTATCTCCAGCGACAGCCGGTCGACCGCCACGGTGCCGTCGGGGTACCGCTTGGTGACTGATTCCATCCGTATCAAAACGCCGAATACCCTTCGGGTGGGCGGGAAGTTCTGGCCAGGTCACTACGGGTCGTTGCCGGGAGAGTCTAGACGTCCGTGCCGCTGAACCGTTTTCCCTGGCGTTCGAGGGTCGGAGGACCGGTGGCGCAGTATGAGCGCGTGGACAACGTACGACTCCTCGTGGTGGACGACGATCCGCCGATCGCCGATCTCGTGGCCACCGTCGCCCGCTACGAGGGCTGGGAGGCGGTCACCGCGTACACCGGCGAGCAGGCGCTGCGGCTGGCCGGTGACTTCCGGCCGGACATCGTGGTGCTCGACGTGATGCTGCCGGACGTCGACGGCTTCGGGGTCCTGGACCGGCTGCGCGGCTCGGGCACGATGGTGCCGGTGGTGTTCCTCACCGCGCGCGACGGGGTGGCCGACCGGGTGGCGGGGCTGACCCGGGGCGGTGACGACTACCTGGTCAAGCCGTTCGCGGTGGAGGAGTTGATGGCCCGGCTGCGGACCGTGCTGCGGCGCAGCGCCGGGGCGGGCTCCCCGCGGCCGGTGCTGCGGGTGGCGGACCTGACGATGGACGAGGACTCCCGCGAGGTGCGCCGGGGCGGGCGGCGGCTGGCGCTGACGCCCACCGAGTACGAGGTGCTGCGCTACCTGATGCGCAGGTCGCCGACCGTGCTGACCAAGGCCCAGATCCTCGACCACGTCTGGGAGTACGGCTTCGGCGGCCGGTCCAACGTCGTGGAACTGGTCGTCAGCCGCCTGCGCCGCAAGCTGGACGCCGCCGCCCCCGGCCCCCAGGACGCCGAACCGCTGATCCGGACGGTGCGCGGCTTCGGGTACGTGATCCGGCGGTCGGAGCGGTGATACGCCGGTGGTGGCGGGCCTACCGCGGGCTGCGGCTCGGGACCCGGCTGGCGCTGGGGCTGGGGGCGCTGGCGCTGGTGGTGTTCGCCCTGGTCGGCACGGTGCTGACCGCGTACATGCGGGACTATCTGGAGCGGCAGCTCGCCGACCAGATGAAGCTGGTGCAGGTCGTGCAGTCCAAGGACGCGGCGACGCACGGCACGGTGCGGCGCAAGCCGTACTACGGCTGGTACACGGCCGTGTACGACGTCTCCGGCGGCTCCGCGGACCTGCGCACACCCGCCGACGTGCCGGCCGACAGCCGTGCGCTGACCGCCCTGGCGCGGACGATGGCCGGCTCCGGCGAGGACCTCACGCGCACGGTGCGGATCGACGGGCACGGTCCCTACCTGCTGCGGGCCTGCGAGGTGGAGCCCGGGGTGGTGCTGGTCAGCGCGGCGCCCCTGGGGGACGTCGAGGACACCGTGGAGCGGCTGGTCACGGTGCAGGTCGCCGTGTTCGGTCTCGCGCTGCTGGCGCTGGTGGTGCTCGGCCGGCGGATGCTGCGGCGCGGGCTGGCACCGCTGAGCGACATGGCGGGCACGGCGCACGGCATCGCCTCGCACGACCTGACCGAGTCCGCCGCCCGGCTGCCGCTGCGCGTGGACGGCCGGGACGGCGGGCGGGAGGTGGCGGAGCTGCGGACCGCGTTCAACACGATGCTGGAGCACATCGACACGTCGCTGGCGGTGCGCGCCGAGGCCGAGCAGCGGCTGCGCCGGTTCGTCGCCGACGCCTCGCACGAGCTGCGCACCCCGCTGATGTCGGTGCGGGGCTACGCCGATCTGTTCCAGTACGCGGCGGCCGACCGGCCCGGGGAACGAGAGCGGCATCTGGTCCGGCTGCGGGCGGAGGCGGCCCGGATGGGGGTGCTCCTGGACGACCTGCTGCTGCTCGCCCGGCTGGACGCGGGCGAGGCTCAGGCGCCGCTGCACCGGGAGGACGCGGATCTGACGGAGCTGGTGCGGCAGGCGGCCGACGCCTTCCGCGCCGGTCACCCGGGGCATCCGCTGACGGTGACGGCCCCTCCCGGGGCGGTGCGGCTGCGCCTGGACCCCCGGCGCCTGCGGCAGGTGCTCGACAACCTGCTCACCAACGCGGCCGTGCACACCCCGCCTGGCACGAAGGTGTCGGTCGCGGTGACGGCGGCGGACGAGCGCGTGACGGTGGCCGTCGCCGACACCGGGCCGGGCGTCCCGGCCGCCGACCGGGAACGGATCTTCGACCGCTTCTACCGCGTCGACGAGGCCCGCGGCCGCGACCGGGGCGGCAGCGGGCTGGGGCTCTCGGTGGCCGCCTCACTGGTGCGGGCGCACGGCGGCACGATCGAGGTGGGCGGCGGACCGGGCGGCACGGTGTTCACCGTGACGCTCCCGTCCGCCGCCCGCTGACCTCGCTTCCGGCTCAGCCCTCGGCGGGCTGGAGCCGCAGCGCGACGCTGTTGATGCAGTACCGCTGGTCGGTCGGGGTCGGATAGCCCTCGCCCTTGAACACGTGCCCGAGGTGCGACCCGCACCGGGCGCAGCGCACCTCCGTGCGCACCATCCCGTGCGACCGGTCCTCGATCAGCTCGACGGCGTCCGTGTCCTTCGGGTCGAAGAAGGACGGCCAGCCGCAGTGCGACTCGAACTTGGTCTGCGAGGTGAACAGGTCGGCGCCGCAGGCGCGGCAGGAGTAGACGCCCTCGGTCTTGGTGTCGGTGTACTCACCGGTGAAGGCGGGTTCGGTGGCGGCCTGGCGCAGCACGGCGTACTCGGCCGGGGCCAGCTCTGCGCGCCACTGCTCGTCCGGCTTCTCGACGTCGTACGACATGAGTCCTCAGCCCCTTACTTCGCCTTGCTCGACAGCTCTTCCAGGATGCGCGGTCCGAGGTCGGTGACGTCGCCCGCGCCCATGGTGAGAACGAGATCACCGGCCTTCGCCATTCCCGCGACCACCGCGGCCGCCTCCGCCTTGTCGTGCACCGGCGTGACGTCCGCGCCCGCCGCGCGGGCCGCCTCGATGATCAGCTCGCTGGTGACGCCCGGGATCGGGTCCTCGCGGGCCGGGTAGATGTCGAGGACGACCGAGGCGTCCGCGAGGGACAGCGCCTGGCCCATCTCCTTGCCCAGCTCCTGGGTGCGGGAGAACAGGTGCGGCTGGAAGAGGACCAGGATGCGGGCGTCGCCGACCGCCGCGCGCATGGCCTCCAGGTCGGCCGTCATCTCGGTGGGGTGGTGCGCGTAGGAGTCGACGACCTGGGCGCCGGCCGCCTCGCCCTTGAGCTGGAGGCGCCGCTTGACACCCGTGTAGGCGGCCAGCGCGGGGGCCAGCTCGGCGGCGGGGACGCCCAGGGCCGCGCCCGCCGCGAGGGCGGCGACGGCGTTGTGGGCGTAGTGGCGGCCGGGGACGGAGACGGCGAAGGTCAGCTCGGCACCGTCCATGACGACCGTGACCTCGCTCCTGAGGCCCTGCGGGACGACGGACAGGATGCGCACGTCGGCGTCCTCGGACTCCCCGTACGTCACCGTCCGCACCGATCCGGCCAGCCGCCGCGTCAGCTCCCGGGCGCCCTCGTGGTCGGCCGTGATCACCAGCGTGCCGCCGGGGACGATCTTCCCGGCGAAGGTCTCGAAGGACTCGTAGATCTCGTCCATCGAGGCGTAGTTGGCGTGGTGGTCCAGCTCGACGTTGAGGACGATGGCGACCTCGGGGGCGTACTTGTGGAAGCTGCGGTCGCTCTCGTCGGCCTCGGCGACGAAGATCTCGCCGTCGCCGTGCAGGGCGTTGGAGCCGGGCGCGTCCAGGTCGCCGCCGATCGCGTACGACGGGTTCAGACCCAGTGCGGACAGGGAGACCGCCAGCATCGAGGTGGTGGTGGTCTTGCCGTGGGTGCCGGCGACCGCGATCGGACGCAGGCCGTTCATCAGGGCGGCGAGGGCGTCGGAGCGGTGCACGACCGGGATGCCCAGCTCGGCCGCGCGGGCCAGCTCGGGGTTGTCCTCGCGGATCGCCGACGACACGACCACGCAGCTCGCGTCGTCGGCGAGGTGCTCCGCCGCGTGCCCGATGTGCACGGTGGCGCCCAGCGCGCGCAGCGCCTCGGCGGTCGCCGACTCCTTGGCGTCGCTGCCCGCCACCTCGGCGCCGCGCTGGGCGAGGATCTTGGCGATGCCCGACATCCCGGCGCCGCCGATGCCGATGAAGTGCGGTCGGTCCATGGCGGTAGGAAGGCCGGGTGCCATGCGCTGTTCTCCCCAGAGGTGCGACGGGTGTACGACGTGGTGCGGACGTGAGGGGTGCCAGAGGCGGTCCGCCGTGGGCGCGCCCCCGGCACGGGGCCGTGGAGCGCGGCCCCAGCCTATGCCTTGCTGTGGGAGAACAGTTTCAGGACCGGCACGCCGACCTTGTGCCGGGCCCGCGAGGCCCAGTCCCGGTGGAAGAACTCCTCCACGTAGTGCGGGTCGGTCAGGACGATCACCTCGTCGGCCCCGGTCTCCAGGACCAGGGACTTCAGCTCGTCCAGCGGGTGGTCCTCGATCAGCCGGCCCTCCGCCTCGGCGCCGGACGCGCGCAGGGCGGTGAGCGACACCTCCAGCGCCCGCTGCCCGACGCTCTTCGCCTCCTGCCCCTCGGGCGTCTCGCCCTCCCTGACGGCGTCGTCCAGCTCGCCGAGCGCGACGTCGTCGATGGCTCTCAGCAGCCGGTCCGCCTGATCGCCGCGGGGCTGGAGCAGCACGTGGAAGGCGACCGGCTCCTCCCCGTGCAAGGTGGTGACGAACTCCACGTCGGCGGACGTGAGGGCCTTCTCGATCATCAAAACGCTTGTGAACACCAGGCGCCCCTTCTCCTTCGAGGGCCCGTGGCCCACCCTCCGTGGGTGCCTGACCGAACCCTGCGGAAACCATCCTTCCCCGTGATCGCACGGGTACTGCCGGATCCAGTGTGCCCGGCGCGAGCTAAGCGGAACGGCAAATTCCGCCGATTTCCTCACTCCCGCCGGTAGCGGCTGAAGAGAAAGCCCTCCTCCTCGAGCAGGGACGCCAGGACGAACCGCCGCGGCACCTCCACCGACGGCCCGCCCGCGATCCGCTGGGCGCTGCCCGCGGTGAGCATCGGCGAGACGGTCAGACACAGCTCGTCGAGCACCCCTGCCGCGACGAACTGCCCCAGCAGCCGGGGACCGCCCTCGGTCAGCAGCCGGGTGTGCCCCAGGGCGACCAGTTCGTCGACGGCTCGGGCGGGGTCCACGCCGGCGCCGTCACCGGCGACGACCACCCGGGCACCGGCCCGCTCGGCGGCCGCGATCCGCTCCGGTGGCGCGTCGGCACCGGTCAGGATCAGCGTGGGCACGGACGGCGAGGTGAACAGCGGCAGCGAGAAGTCCAGCTCCAGACCGGCGCTGACCACGGCGACGGCGGGCGCGGGGGTCTGCCCGGCCGCCCGCCGCGCCGGCGTGAACTCCGCCCGCTCGCGTGCCGGGCGGTAGCCCTCCCGGCGCACCGTCTCGGCGCCGGCGATCACCACGTCCGCCAGCGCCCGCAGGGTGCCGAAGACGCGCATGTCGGTCGCGCTGGAGATGGGCTGGGAGCGGCCGTCGTGCTGCGCGGCGCCGTCGAGGGTGGAGACCATGTTCGCCCGCAGCCACGCCGGGCGCCCGTGCCCCTCCGGGTAGGCGTAGGCGGCGGCCAGCTCGGCCAGGGTCCACTCCCGGTCGGCCCCGTCGGGGCCCGGGCCGGCTGTCTGATCGGTCACAGAAGTCGTGGGGGGCACGGGGATCACGGGGAACAGGCGTCGCATGCCGAGCAGTGTTCCACGCACCCGGAACCCGAACCTCGGGGCCGCCCGGCCGCCAGGCCGGGCGGCCCCGAGCCGCCGATCCGTCCGTCCACGTGGCCGCCCGCCCGGCAGGCGGCCGTCCCGCCCCGCGGGCGGCGGGGTCCCAGGCCACCGTGCCCGCGGCCTCGGGGACCGCGCCCCGCCCCCACGGGCCGCGCACGGTCCGTCCCGGTGCCGGACGGCCGAAATGGCGCGCCCGGGGGCGGTACGGGCGGGCGCGGCGGCGCCCCTCGCCGCCGGGCAGCGCGCGCCCTCCCCGGCCCGGCGCTCCCGCCGGGCGCACCGCGCACCACCGGTCCCGTGCGCCCCGTACCGCGAGGGGCACCCCCCTGACAGGCCCTACCATGGATCCCCGTGTCGCCCTCCTCCTCCGCCTCCGCCACCCCCGGCCCCACCCCGATAGCCGGGACGACGGCCGCCGCCCCGCTGTCGCTGTGCGCCCGCGAGCCGCACGTCCCCGCGGAGCGCCTGGTCGCCGAGATGGTGCCGCCGCCCCGCTTCGACTCGGTCCGCTTCAGCACGTACATCCCGGACCCGAACCAGCCGAGCCAGAGCGAGGCCGTGCGCGTCCTGGAGGGCTTCGCGGCCGGACTCGGCGGCGGGAACGGCGGCGCCTCCCCCGCCCGGCGCGGCTTCTTCGGCCTGGGCCGGAGCAAGGCCCCGAAGCCGCCGGCCGGCCCCCGCGGCGTCTACCTCGACGGCGGCTACGGCGTCGGCAAGACCCACCTGCTGGCCTCCCTGTGGCACGCCACCCCGGCGGAGCCTGAGCGCAAGGCGTTCGGCACCTTCGTGGAGCTGACCAACCTCGTCGGCGCCCTCGGCTTCCAGCAGACCGTGCGGACCCTCTCCGGGCACCGCCTGCTGTGCATCGACGAGTTCGAGCTGGACGACCCGGGCGACACCGTCCTCGTCTCCAGCCTGCTCGCCCGGCTCGTCGAGGCCGGCGTGGCGCTCGCCGCCACCTCCAACACGCTGCCGGGCAAGCTCGGCGAGGGCCGCTTCGCGGCGGCCGACTTCCTGCGCGAGATCCAGGGGCTGTCGGCCCACTTCCGCGCCCTGCGCATCGACGGCGAGGACTACCGCCACCGCGGCCTGCCCGAGGCCCCGGCGCCGTACTCCGACGAGCAGGTCGCCCGCGCGGCGCGGGCCACCGAGGGCGCCTCCCTGGACGCCTTCCCCGCCCTCCTCGACCACCTCGCCCGCGTCCACCCCAGCCGCTACGGCGCCCTGACCGACGACCTGAAGGCCGTGTGCCTCACCGGCGTCCAGGCGGTGCCGGACCAGTCGACGGCGCTGCGGCTGGTGGTGCTCGCGGACCGGCTCTACGACCGCGAGGTGCCGGTCCTCGCCTCCGGGCTGCCCTTCGACCGGCTCTTCAGCGAGGAGATGCTGAAGGGCGGGTACCGCAAGAAGTACTTCCGGGCGATCTCCCGGCTCACCGCGCTGGCCCGGGACGCGGCACGGCTCGTCGACACGCCCTGAGCACCGCCCGAACACGGCGCGCGCACCCTCTCCCCACAGCCGGACCAGCCTGTTCGCGCCAACTCACCCGCTCTTTTCGGGCTCTCTTCAACCCGTAACGCTCCGTTAACCCTGCAAAGCGCTTCGCAGGGTTAACGTATTTCTTGACCACGCATTGACCATGCGTTGACCGGGCATTGACCATGCGCCGGCGCGGGGCGAGAGCGGGAAACACCAGGAGGGGGCGCATGTTGCGAGGCACGACGGCCCGGATCGTGGTTGCCTTCCTCGCCGCCGCCCTGATCACCCTCCCGTTCTTCGCGGTCGACGCACCCTTCGCATCCGCGCATACGAGTCGTGATGCCGTGGCCAACGCTCGCCTCGGAAGCTCCCCCTCCGGCACGGTGCCGCACGACGAGACCGTCACCTGCCACGACGCCGGCCGGTCCGGGGAGACCGACAACGCGCCCCGCGTCCGCGACCGGCACCGCACCACCGCCGCACCCCAGCCGGACGCCCCCGAGCGCCCGCCGCTGCGGCAGCGCGTCCATCCGGCCGCCGCACCCGCCGCACCCGGCGGCGCGGCCGGCCCGCTCGAGAGACCGGCGACGGGACACTCCCCGGCGGCGCTCCAGGTCTTCCGCTGCTGAGGTCCGGCACGACCCCCCACCTCTGCCCTGCCCATCCGACGCGCCCCCACTGCGCGCCAGGAGGAATCACCACATCATGCAGCCCCTCATCGACAACGCCCGCACGTTCGGACAGCGCCCTGAGGAGTTCGCCGGGCACGCCCAAGGCCAGTCGCCCGAAGTCCTGTTCATCACCTGTTCCGACTCCCGGGTCGTCCCGGCCCTGATCACGGGCGCCCGCCCCGGCCAGCTCTTCGAGCTGCGCACCGCCGGCAACATCGTCCCGCCGTACGGGGCCGAGCACCCCTCCGGCGAGGCGGCCACCATCGAGTACGCCGTGGAGGTCCTCGGCGTCACGGACGTCGTGGTCTGCGGCCACTCGCACTGCGGCGCGGTCGGCGCGCTGGTGCGCGGCGACGATCTGAGCGCCGTACCCGCCGTCCGCGACTGGCTGACGACCGCCGCGGACGAGCCGAAGCCGTGCGACCCGGCCGACCCCACGGTCGCCGAGGCCGTGCAGCACCACGTGCTGTCGCAGCTGCTGCGGCTGCGCTCCTACCCCTGCGTCGAGCGCCGGCTGACGGCGGGCTCCCTGCGGACGCACGGCTGGTACTACGAGGTCCACACCGGGTCCGTGCGCCGGCACCAGGCGGACACCGACACGTTCGAGACCCTGTGAGCGCCCCCGTGACCTCGATATCCGAGAAGTCCCGCGCCTTCCCCCACCTGCGGCAGGACTTCACCGCGTCGCTCGTCGTGTTCCTCGTCGCCCTGCCGCTGTGCGTGGGCGTCGCCGTCGCCTCCGGTGTCCCGGCCGAACTGGGCCTGGTCACCGGCATCGTGGGCGGCATCGTCACGGGTCTGCTGCCCGGCAGCAGCCTCCAGGTCTCCGGTCCCGCCGCCGGGCTGACCGTGCTGGTCTTCGGCGCGGTCGACACGTACGGGCTGGCCGCGCTCGGTGTGATCGTGCTGGCCACCGGTCTGATCCAGCTCGCGATGGGCGCCCTGAGGCTGGGGCGCTGGTTCCGGGCGATCTCCCTGTCGGTCGTCGAGGGCATGCTGGCCGGCATCGGCCTCGTGCTCATCGCCGGGCAGCTGTACGCGGCGGCCGGGCTTCAGGCGCCCTCCTCCGGCCTCGACAAGATCACCGGGCTGCCCGGGGCCGCCGCCGACGCGCTGGGCAGCACGGAGGCGCTCACCTCCCTCGCGCTCGGCGCGGGCACCATCGCCGTGATGGTGCTGTGGACGCGGCTGCCGAAGCGGCTGCGGACGGTGCCGGGCGCGCTGGCCGCGGTCGGACTGGCCACGGCGGTCACGGCGGTCTTCGGACTGTCGGTGGCGACCGTCGAGGTGAACGGCCTGCTCGACTCCGTCCAGCCGCCCGGCGCCGACGCCTTCGGCGGGCTGGCGAACGTCGGTCTCCTCGGCACGATCGTCGCGTTCACCCTGATCGCGTCGGCGGAGAGCCTGTTCAGCGCCGCCGCGGTGGACCGGCTGCACAACGGCCCGCGCACCGAGTACAACAAGGAGCTGATGGCGCAGGGCGCGGGCAACACGGTCTGCGGTCTGCTCGGCGCGCTCCCGATGACCGCGGTCATCGTGCGCAGCTCCGCCAATGTCAGCGCCGGCGCGCGGACCAAGGCGTCCCGCGTCATGCACGGTGTGTGGCTGCTGCTGTTCGCCGCCCTGCTGCCGTCCGTGCTGGCCCTGATCCCGCTGCCGGCGCTGGCGGGCATCCTGGTCCACGCGGGCTGGAAGCTGATCCCGTTCCGCAGCATCGTGCCGCTGTGGCGCGATCACCGGGGCGAGGCGCTGATCCTGGTGGTCACGGCCGTGTCGATCGTCGCGGTGAACATGTTCGAGGGCGTGCTGATCGGTCTGGCCCTGTCCGTCGCCAAGACCGCCTGGGAGGCGTCGCACCTCAAGCTGGAGGTGGTCGACAAGGGCGCCGGCCCCGTCCAGGCGCACCTGACGGGCAACGCGACCTTCCTGCGGCTGCCGAAGATCCTGGAGAGCCTGGAGGCGCTGCCGCAGGACCGCCCGGTCGAGCTGGACCTGTCCGGGCTGCACCACCTGGACCACGCCTGCCGCACCGCGCTGGAGAACTGGGCCGAGCGGCACAGCGCCACCGGCACGGACCCGGTGAAGGTCACGGAACCGGCGGCGGTGTAGCCGCGCCGGCGGCCGGTCCGCCCGTGGGGGCCGGCCGCCGGCGACGAAGCCCGGTCCGGGGCATGGTCCTGGGCCGGGCGTCCGGCTTATCGTGACAGGAGCGGACGAAACGGGCCTCGTGGCGAGGAGGTCGTCATGCTCCAGGAGTTGCTGACCGCGGCTGCCGCCGCCTCGAGCGCCGGGGTGCTGTACGTCGCCGCGGCGGCGCGGGTCGTCAAGCAGTACGAGCGCGGGGTGGTGTTCCGGCTCGGGCGGCTCGCGGGTGAGGTGCGCGGCCCGGGGTTCACGATGGTGGTCCCGTTCGTGGACCGGCTGCACAAGGTGAACCTGCAGATCGTCACGCTGCCGGTGCCCGCACAGGAGGGCATCACCCGGGACAACGTCACCGTGCGCGTGGACGCGGTCGTGTACTTCAAGGTGGTCGACGCGGCCAACGCGCTGGTCCGGGTCGAGGACTACCGGTTCGCGGTCTCGCAGATGGCGCAGACCTCGCTGCGTTCGATCATCGGCAAGAGCGACCTGGACGACCTGCTGTCCGACCGGGAGAAGCTCAACCAGGGCCTGGAGCTGATGATCGACAGCCCGGCCGTCGGCTGGGGCGTGCAGATCGACCGCGTCGAGATCAAGGACGTGTCCCTGCCGGACACCATGAAGCGGTCGATGGCCCGCCAGGCCGAGGCCGACCGGGAGCGGCGGGCCCGGGTCATCAACGCGGACGCCGAACTCCAGGCGTCGAAGGTGCTGGCCCAGGCGGCGCGGGAGATGTCCGAGACGCCCGCGGCCCTGCAACTGCGCCTGCTGCAGACGGTCGTGGCCGTGGCCGCCGAGAAGAACTCGACGCTGGTCCTGCCCTTCCCGGTGGAGCTGCTGCGGTTCCTGGAGAAGGCCCAGGAGCGCACGGTCGAGAAGTGACACGTGCTACGCGCGTGGTTCCCGGGAATCACGCCAGGTGATAGACACGGCGGGGTCACAATCCTGTCCGCCAGCAGGAAGGTCGCCCCATGTCCCTGTCCAGCAACGGCACGACCCGACGTCAGGTCCTCGCCCGCACCGGCGCGCTCGGCGCGGGCATCGCCTTCACCGGCGCGCTCTCCGAACTCTTCGCCGGCACCGCCGCCGCGCAGCCCCTGGGCCGCACCGGATACGGCCCCCTGATCCCCGACCCCGACGGCCTGCTCGACCTGCCCAGGGGATTCCGCTACCGGGTGCTGTCCCGTGAGGGCGACGAACTGCGCTCCGGCGAGGGCCCGGTCCCGTCCAACCACGACGGCATGGCGGCCTTCGCCGCGCGTGACCGCGGCCGTCACGGGGGCGGGGGCGTCCACCTCGTCCGCAACCACGAGAACCGCGCCACCGGCAGGGTCCCCGTCCCCACGGTCGAGGGACTGACCTACGACCCGCAGGGCAAGGGCGGCTGTACGGCGCTCACCCTGGACTCCCGTAACCACGTCCTCGACGAGCGCGTCGCCATCGCCGGTACGGCCGTCAACTGCGCGGGCGGGCCCACCCCGTGGCACACGTGGCTGACCTGCGAGGAGACCGAGGACAAGGCCGGCACCAACGGCTACGCCAAGGACCACGGGTTCATCTTCGAGGTCGACCCGGCCGACCCGCGCCGCACGGGCGCGGTGCCGCTGACGGCGATGGGCCGCTTCCAGCACGAGGCGGTCGCCGTGGACCCGCGGCGGGGCGTCGTGTACGAGACGGAGGACGCCTTCGAGCGGCCGTTCGGCCTCTTCTACCGGTTCCTGCCCGAGAAGCCGCTGGGCGGCACCGGCTCGCTGCGGGCGGGCGGCCGGCTCCAGGCGATGCGCGTGCCGGGCGTGCCCGACCTCTCCTCGATCCAGGAGACGGGCGCCTCCTTCGACGGCGTCGAGTGGGTCGACGTACCCGACCCGCTGGCCGTGGAGACGCCCATCCGGCACCAGGACTTCGGCCGGGGCGGCATCACCCACGCGCAGAAGCTGGAGGGCTGCTACTGGGGCGGGCGCAGCGTCTACTTCGTGTCGTCCTTCGCCCGCAGCGCGGAGGGCTCGGCGGGCGACCACTACGGCCAGATCTGGCGCTACGACCCCGAGCGGCGCCGGCTCACCCTGGTGATCGTCTTCGGCCCGGACACCGACGTCCAGCTCCCCGGCGAGTCCCCCGACAACATCTGCCTGGCCCCCAGCGGCGGCCTCATGGTCTGCGAGGACGGCAACGGCGCCCAGCACGTGTACGGCGTGACCCGGCGCGGCGAGGTGTACGCGATGGCCCGGGGCGCCCAGAACATCGGGACGCCCGAGGAACCGGAGTGGGGTGAGTTCGCCGGGGTCACCTTCTCGCCCGACGGCGACACGATGTACGTCAACTGCTACACGCCCGGCACCACCTTCGCGGTGACGGGCCCCTGGCGCGGGTAGCCCGCCGGGGCGCACCGCCCGGTCACTGAAGCCGCGGCCCTGGGGTACTCGGCACCCCATGACGGAGAAAGCGCAGGTCAACGGCTCGTACTGGCTTCAGACGGCACCGGGCGGTGTGCCGCGCCCCGCCCTGGCGGAGGATCTCGACGTCGATGTCGTCGTGATCGGCGCCGGCGTCGCCGGGCTCAGCGCGGCCTGGGAACTGGCGCGGGCCGGGCGCCGTGTGGCGGTGCTGGAGGCCGGGCGGGTCGCCGCCAGCGTCACCGGCCACACCAGCGCCAAGCTCACCGCCCTGCACTCGCTGGTGTACGACAAGCTGCGCCGCACCCGGGGCCCCGAGGGCGCCCGCCTGTACGCCCGCTCGCAGACCGAGGCGATCGAGCACGCCGCCGAGGTCGTGGCCGAGCTGGGCATCGACTGCGACTGGGAGACCCGCAGCGCGTACACCTACGTCCGCGACGCGGGCCGCGTGGACGAGCTGCGGGCCGAGGCCGCCGCCGCGAAGGAGGCGGGGCTGCCGGCGTCGTTCGTGACGGAGACCGGGCTGCCGTTCCCGGTCGCGGGTGCGGTCGAGGTGACGGGGCAGGCCCAGTTCCACCCGCGCAAGTACCTGCTGGCCCTCGCCGAGGACCTGGAGGCGCGCGGGGGGCGGATCTTCGAGAACACCACCGTGCACGGCCTGGACGAGGGCGAGCCGTGCCGCGTGTCGACCGAGGCGGGAGCGACGGTCACCGCCCGGGACGTCGTGGTCGCCACGCACTACCCGATCTTCGACCGCGCCCTGCTGTTCGCCCGCCTCTCCCCGCGCCGTGAGCTGGTCGTCGCCGGGAGCATCGAGGCGGACCGCGATGTCGACGGCATGTACATCACCCCCGACGAGAACACCCGCTCGGTGCGCACGGCGCCCCTGCCGGACGCGGGCCGAAGGCTGCTCGTCGTCACCGGGGAGCACTTCACCCCCGGCACGGGCGACACCCGGGAGCGCTTCGAGCGCCTGTCCGCCTGGGCCCGCGAGCACTTCCCCGGCGTCGGCCTCACCCATGCCTGGGCCACGCAGGACATCGACCCGACCGACACCGTGCCGATGGTGGGCCCGCTGCACCCGGGCGCGAAACACACGTACGTCGCCACCGGCTTCGGCGGCTGGGGGCTGAGCGGCGGCATGATGGCGGGCCGGCTGCTCACCGCGCAGATCACCGGCGAGGAGTGCGCGTGGAGCGGGCTGTACGACCCGCGCCGGCTGCGCACGGCGGTGCGGGAGGCGCCGGCGTTCCTGAAGACGCAGGCCGAGGTGGCCCGGCACTTCGTCGGCGACCGGCTCAAGCCCTCCCCGCCGGTGGACGCCCTGCCGCCGGGCGAGGGCGCCGTGGTCCGGGTCGGCGGCGACCGGCTCGCGGTCTACCGGGACGAGGCGGGCGCGCTGCACGCCGTCTCGCCGCGCTGCACCCACCTCGGCTGCCTGGTCGGCTTCAACGCGGCCGAGAAGGCGTGGGAGTGCCCCTGCCACGGCTCCCGCTTCGGCACGGACGGCACGGTGATCGAGGGCCCGGCGACCAAGCCGCTGGAGCGGCGGGACATCTGACCGCCGCCGGGCTGTAGTGACCCGAGAGGGTGACCTCACGGGCACGCCACCCTCCATAGTCGTACATACCGAACATCACACTCATACGTTCGTACGGTGATCACTCTCGTACGACGTGCGACCGCCCTGTGCGCGCTGGGTGCCGCCCTCGCCGCCTGCGGGACCGCCGAGGCCCCGCAGACCCCCCGCCCGGCGCCGCCCGCGTCCTCCGCCGCCCCGTCGAAGCCCGCACCGTCCCGGCCGCCGACGCTCGCCCCCGGCCCCGCCGGTCTGACCCCCGTCTTCGAGCACGGTCCGCGCGCGGACGGCAGGACGGTCGCCCTCACCTTCGACGCCGACATGACCGCCGACCAGGGGCCGAGGGCGGCGGCGGGCGAGCGGTTCGACAACCCCGCGCTGATCGCCACCCTGCGGAGGCTGGACGTGCCGGCCACGGTGTTCATGACCGGGCGGTGGGCCGAGGAGTACCCGGACGCGGCCCGGTCCATCGACCGGGACCCGCGGTTCGAGATCGCGAACCACTCCTACAGCCACCACGCCTTCACCGACGACTGCTACGGCCTGCCGACCGTGCCCAGAGAGCGCATGCGGTCGGACGTGGAGCGGGCCTACGCGGCGTTCGAGAAGGCCGGGGTCCGGGACGCGATGCCGTACTTCCGCTTCCCCGGCGGCTGTCACGACGAGGCGGCCCTCCAGGAGCTGGCCGCCACCGGTGTCACCGCCGTCCAGTGGGACGTGGTGAGCGGGGACGCGTTCGCGACGGACGCGGACGCGGTGGCCCGGCAGGTGCTGGAGGGGGTGCGGCCCGGGTCGGTCGTCGTCCTGCACTGCACCCGCAGCGCCGCCCCGGTCACCGAGGAGGCGGTGCGGAAGATCGTGCCCGAGCTGCGCCGCCAGGGGTACCGCTTCGTGAAGGTCTCGGAGCTGATCGGCACCGCGAACGGCCGCCGCTGACGGGCCTACGCTGGAGGCATGAGCAGCGACGACGAGCAAGGCCCGGACGACTACTGCCTGATCGACGCGACCCGGCCCCCCAAGGCCGACGGCCCGCCGTACGCCGAGTGCGTGCTGTGCCGGGAGCCCACGGAGTACCCCGAGTCGTACAAGGGCATCACCTACTGCCCGGTCTGCGAATGGCAGGAGGCCCAGCGCACGGCCTGCTCGGGCTGATCCACCGGACCGGCGGGGATGCCGCCGGGGATGCCGCCGGGGCGTCCTCACCGGCGCGCGGGACTTGGCAGACTGGGGGCGTGAGCGATGATCCGACGACGCCCGTCCCCGACAGCCCCTTCCGCCCCGAGCCCGGCGACCGCGACCTCGCCCCGCAGTTCGTGCTGCCGCTGGTCGTGCGCATCGAGCGGGCCGCGCCGCCGCCCCGTACCGACGCGCTGGAGACCGCGGCCCGCGCGGTGCTGGTGCTGCTCGGCGACGAGCGCTCCACCGGCGACGGCGCCTGGGCGCGGGCGGTGCGGGACTGGCAGGACGCGCGCATCCGCAAGGTCGTCCGGCGGGCGCGCGGCGCCGAGTGGCGGCGGGCCGAGGCACTGCCCGGCATCACGGTCACCGGCAAGAGCGCCGAGGTTCGGGTCTTCCCGCCGGTCCCGCTGGACGGCTGGCCCAAGGACCTGGCCCGCCTCCAGGTCTCCGGCACCGACCTCGACGACCCGGAGCCGCCCCTCGACGCGGACCTCTCCGCGCCCGTGCTGTGGATGAACCCGGACCTGGACATGTCGGCCGGCAAGGCGATGGCCCAGGCCGGACACGGCGCCCAGCTCGCCTGGTGGGAGCTGGACGAGGAGGCCCGGGCGGCCTGGCGGGACGCGGGATACCCGCTGGCGGTGCGCACTCCGGACCCGGCCCGCTGGCGCGACCTGACGACGCGCGGCCTGCCGGTGGTCCGCGACGCCGGGTACACCGAGATCGCGCCGGGCTCGTGCACGGTGGTGGCGGACCATCCGGCGCTGCGGTAGCCGGCGAACGGGGGGCGCCCGGCGGTGCGCCGTGCCATCGTGGTGCCATGACCATCGACGTCCGCCCGGCATCGGTCTTCGAGGACGTCCGGGCGGTGCTGGGACCGAAGTCGCCGCAGGCCAACGTCTGCTGGTGTCTGAGCTACCGCGTCCCCTCCAAGGTCAACAACGAGCTGCGCGGACCGGCCCGCGGCGCGTACGTCGCCGAGCTGTGCCGTACGGGGCCCCCTCCGGGAGTGCTCGCCTACGACGGTGACGAGCCGGTCGGCTGGGCCGCCGTGGCGCCCCGCGCGGACACCTCCTTCGCGCGGGGCCGCAAGATCCCGCACGTGGACGACCTTCCGGTCTGGTCGCTGTGGTGCGTCCGCGTCCGCCCCGGCCACCGGAAGCAGGGGATCTCGCACGCCCTGATCGCCGGTGCGGTCGACTTCGCCCGCTCCCACGGCGCGCCGGCCGTCGAGGCGTATCCGCTGGACAATGGCGACGCCAGAGTCGACCTGACCATGGCGTACGCCGGACTGCGGAAGAACTTCGAGCGCGCCGGGTTCGTCCACGCCGCCGACACCACGTCCGTGCTGGCCGGTCATCCGCGGGTGCTGATGCGGCTCGACCTGCGCTGACGTCCGGCGCCCCCGGGAACCTCAGATATTGCTCTGAACATGCCGCCTTCGGGGTTGGGTCCGGACGGGGCGGGCGATACCCCCGGCATGGTCGCAGGAGGGGGACGAACCATGGAGCGCGTGGCACGGCTGGGAACCGGCATCGGTTGGCGTCCGGAGATCGCGGACGTCGTCGAGCGGATGCCCGGCATCGACTGGGTCGAGGCCGTGGCCGAGAACCTCTGCCCCGGGCACCTGCCCGACTCGCTGCTGCGGCTGCGCGAGCGGGGGGTGACCGTGGTGCCGCACGGGGTCTCGCTCGGGCTCGGCGGCGCCGAGCGGCCGGACGCGGGGCGGCTGGCGGCGCTGGCCGAGCGCGCGCAGGCACTGGGGGCGCCGCTGGTCACCGAGCACATCGCGTTCGTCCGGGCGGGCGGACCGCTGACCGCCTCCCCGCGCCTGGAGGCCGGTCACCTCCTGCCCGTGCCGCGCACCCGCGACGCCTTGGACGTGCTGTGCGAGAACGTGCGCGTCGCGCAGGACGCGCTGCCCGTGCCGCTCGCCGTGGAGAACATCGCCGCGCTCGTCTCCTGGCCCGGCGAGGAGATGACGGAGGGGCAGTTCCTGTACGAGCTGGCCGACCGGACGGGAGTACGGCTGCTGATCGACGTGGCGAACCTGCACACCAACCACGTCAACCGCGGTGAGGACCCGGCCGAGGCGCTCGGCGACCTGCCCCTGGAGGCCATCGCCTACGTCCACGTCGCCGGGGGGTTCGAGCGGGACGGCGTCTGGCACGACAGCCACGCCCACCCCGTTCCGCAGTCGGTGCTCGACATCCTGACCGACCTCGCCTCCCGCGTGTCGCCCCCCGGTGTGCTCCTGGAGCGGGACGAGGACTTCCCCGAGGGGGAGGAGCTGGAGGCGGAGGTGGACGCGATCCGCGCCGCCGTGGAAAAGGGGCGGGCCGCGGGTACGGCGCCCGGCGCGGGCGGGGCGGTGGCACCGCGGGCCGCGCGGGCGTCGGCCGACTCCGGCGCCCCGGACGCCGTGCGTCAGCGGCTCGGTCTCGCGCAGGCCGCGCTGCTGTCCGCGCTGGTCGCCGGGACTCCCGCACCCGAGGGGTTCGACCGGGTGCGGCTGGGGGTGCAGGCACGGGCGCTCGCCGCCAAGCGGGCGGACGTGGTCGCCAAGGTGGCGCCCGAACTGCCGGAGATCCTAGGGGCGGGCTACCGGCCGGCCTTCCTCTCCTACGCCCGGCGGCGCCCGATGACCGGCGGCTACCGGCGGGACGCCCTCGACTTCGCCGAGCACCTGATGCGGGACGGCCGTCCGCAGGACGCCGACGTGCGACGCGAGGTGCGCGCGTGGTGGCTGGAACGGTCGGGACCGGTGCCACGGCCGGAGCGGCCCGGGGCCCGGTTGGCCCGTGCGACCAGGCGTGTTCTGCTGCGCCGCTGAGCCCGTCCCGGCAGCATCGGGACATCGCCGAACGGAACGTCACGTACCCACAACAGTGCGTCCCGAATGGTGAACAGACCATGGCGCCGGCGAAAGCCTTTGGCATAGAAGTACGGCATGTTCTGGGTCCTTCTCCTCCTGCCCGCCTGGGCCGTCGCCGGGCTGGCGTGCCTGCGGCTGTGTCTGGCCGCCGTGCGCGCGGCGGCCGTCGATCCGGGCGCCGTCGACCGCGAGCACGCGCTGACGCTGTACGAGGCGGCGTTCCTGGCGGGCGGCCCCCGGCGGGTCGCCGACCTCACGATGGTCTCGATGGCGCGCCAGCGCCGGCTGCTGCTCGCGCACACCGGCTGGGCGACCGTCGTCGACCCTCGCGGACGGGACGAGATGGAGCGGTCGGTCATCGGGGCGATAGGCCCCGGCGGACAGTCCCGGATAGCGCCGGTGCGGGCCGCCGCGGCCACCGCGGAGGCGGTGCGGAGCCTCGCCGACCGGCTGGTCGGCGCGGGCCTCGCCGTGCCGGACGGCACCCGGAGCATCGCGGCCGGGGTCCGGCGGGTGCGGACGGCCGCGGTCACCGTGTGCGCGCTGGGGGCCGCCGCGCTGGCACTGCCCCTGCCCGCCGATGAGCCGCGCCTGCTGATCGCCCTGTGGTTCGCGCTGCCGCTCACCCTGACCCTGGGATGCCTCGCGATCACCCGGATGGAGGTCCACCCGTACGCGCGCTGGGCCTCCCCGGCCGGGCAGCGGCTGATCGGCGCCCTCGTCCGGCACGCCGACGGCACCTGTGACGACCGCACGTACCTGACCTCGGTCGCCGTGCGGGGCGTCCACGCGGTCGGCGAGCCGGACCTGCGCGCGGCCTTCGCCCACCGCGAGGAGCACACCTGGGAGCACGCCGAGGAGCGACGGCGACGCCGGATCTGACGCGCCGGGGGGCGTACGGGGGCACTCGGCGCCGACATGCGCGGGCGGTGCTTGCCCTGTCCGGCCGCCGCACCAAACATCCCTTGTGTCACGCCGTGCACCGAAGGGATACGCGATGCGAGCTGCCGTCCTCCACTCGGCCGCCGGGTCCTTGCTGCTGACCACCCTCGCCGCCGTACCGGCCCACGGCACGCCGGGCGGGCCCGGTTCCGCCGAGGCGCGGGGCACCGCCGTGGCCGCCGAGCGCGCGGCGGCGGCCGGCGTCGACTTCGGCGCCTGCCCGAAGGCGGAAGGGCTGCCGGCCCGGGTGCGCTGCGGCACGGTCACCGTGCCCCTGGACTACGCGCACCCCGACGGCGAGTCGCTCCGGCTCACCGTCAGCCGCCTGCCGGCCACGCGCGAGGACCCGGGCGGCGGCGGGCGCGAGGTGCCCCGCCAGGGCGCGCTGCTCTACAACCCCGGCGGTCCGGGCGGCTCGGGGCTGTACTTCCCGCTGGTCGGCATGGTGCCCGAGTGGAAGCGGATCGCGGCGGCGTACGACCTCGTCGGGTACGCGCCGCGCGGGGTCGCGCCCTCCGCGCCGCTGTCCTGCCAGGACCCCGGGGACTTCTTCAAGGGGCCCCGGCCGGCGCCGACGCGGCCGTCGGAGGCGTACAAGAAGGAGCGTGCCGCCGAGGCCGAGGCGTACGCGCGCGGCTGCGCCGAGCGGGCCGGGGACGCGCTGCGGCACTACCACTCCCTCAACAACGCCCGTGACCTGGAGGTCGTCCGGGCCGCGCTGGGCGAGCGGCGCCTCACGTTCATGGGCGCGTCGTACGGCACCTATCTCGGGGCGCTGTACGCCGAGCTGTTCCCCGCGCGGGTGCGGCGGATGGTGTTCGACTCGGTGGTGAACCCGGACCCCGGGCAGGTCTGGTACCGCAACAACCTGGACCAGTCGGAGGCGTTCGAGGACCGCTGGGACGACTTCAAGGAGTGGATCGCGGAGCACGACGCCGTGTACGGGCTCGGCGACACGCCGAGGGAGGTCCAGAACAGCTACGAGGAGGCGAGCGCCCGGCTCGCGGTGGAGCCCGCGGGCGGGACGGTGGGGCCCGCCCAGTTGCAGGGGGCGTTCCTGAAGGCCGGGTACTACGACGACTACTGGCCGCACCGCGCGCAGGCCCTGTCGGCGTATCTGAACGGCGACCCCCAGCCGCTGATCGACCAGGCGGGGACGCGGACCGAGGAAGGGGCCGCCGGGGCGGAGAACGCCAACGCGGTGTACACGGCCGTCGAGTGCAACGACGCGCCCTGGCCGACCGACTTCGCGGTCTGGGACCGGGACAACACGCGGCTGGCGCGCCGGGCGCCGTTCGAGACGTGGGACAACGTGTGGACGAACCTGCCGTGCGCCTACTGGCGGGCGCCCCGGCAGACCCCGCTCGACGTGCGCACCGCGCCGGGCGAGCTGCCGCCGACGCTGATCCTGGCCGCCGAACGGGACGCGGCCACCCCGTACGAGGGCGCGCTGGAGCTGCGCCGGCGGGTGGCGGGGTCGGTGCTGGTGACGGAGCGGGACGCCGGTTCGCACGGCGTCGGCGGCGGGGCCAACGCCTGTGTCAACGGCCACCTGGAGGCGTACCTGCTGGAGGGCCGCCTCCCGGCGCGGGACGCGTCGTGCGCCCCGCGCCCGGAGCCGGAGCCGAGGACCCCGGCGGAGCCGGAGGCCGCGGCACCGGAGGCCGCGGCGCCGGCCGCCTGATCAGGCGAGGCCGGCCACCAGGTCGCCGATGTCCTTGCGGCGCCCGGTGAAGAAGGGGACCTCCTCGCGGACGTGCATGCGGGCCTCGGAGGCGCGCAGGTGGCGCATGAGGTCGACGATGCGGTACAGCTCGTCGGCCTCGAAGGCGAGGAGCCACTCGTAGTCACCGAGCGAGAAGGAGGCGACCGTGTTGGCGCGCACGTCCGGGTAGCCGCGGGCCATCTTGCCGTGGTCGGCGAGCATGCGGCGGCGGTCCTCGTCGGGCAGCAGGTACCAGTCGTAGGAGCGCACGAACGGGTAGACGCTGACGTAGTTCCGCGGCGTCTCGTCGGCCAGGAAGGCCGGGATGTGCGAGCGGTTGAACTCGGCGGGGCGGTGCAGCGCCATGTTCGACCAGACCGGCTCCAGCGCGCGGCCGAGCCTGGTGCGCCGGAAGAGGTTGTACGCCTCCTGGAGCTGGTCGGCGGTCTCGGCGTGCCACCAGATCATGAGGTCGGCGTCGGCGCGCAGACCGGACACGTCGTACGTGCCGCGGACGGTCACGTCCTTGGCGGCGAGCTGGTCGAACAGCTCCTGGACCTCGTCGGCGTAGCCCGCGCGGTCCTCGGGCAGCACGTCCTTGAGCTTGAAGACGGACCAGAGCGTGTAGCGGATGACCTCGTTGAGGTCCTTGGCCAGCTTGCCCTTGTTGGGGATGCGCTCGGCGGCGGGGGTGGAGGCGTCGTCACTCATGGCCCTATTCTCCCGCTCCGCCGTGCGGGCTCCGCACCGGGTGGGCGGTGAGCCGCTCCACACCCCGCGGGTCGCCCTGGAGCCGGTCCACGGCCGCGTAGGCGCTCGCGATGCTCGCCGGGACGCCGACGCCGTCGTACGCCGCGCCGCACACCGCGAGGCCCGGGAGCTTCGCGACGTGCGCGCGGACGCGGGCCACGCGCGCGTGGTGGCCGACGGGGTACTGGGGCAGGCCGTCCTGCCAGCGGGTGACGCGGGTGGCGACGGGCGCGGCGGCCAGACCGGTGGCCTCCTTCAGGTCGTGCCGGGAGACGGCGACCAGGCCGGCGTCGTCGCGGCCGAGGACCTCCGTCTCGCCGTACCGGCCCACCGAGGTGCGCAGGACGACCAGGTCCGGGTCCTCGGCGTCGATCCAGCCCCACTTGCGGGAGGCGAAGGTGGACGCCTTGATGGTGCGCCCGTCGACCGGCGGCACGAGGAAGCCGCTGCCCTCGGGGAGCACGGCGGCGTCCGAGCGGCGGTAGGCGAGGGTGATCAGTGCCATCGAGGCGTACTCGACGGCGGCCAGCTCGGCCGCGGCGGCGGGGGCCTCGGCCCGCAGCAGCTCGGCGGCGGGGCGGGCGGGGACGGCGACGACGACCGCGTCCGCGTGCAGCACCCGGTCGCCGGTGGTGATCCGCCAGCTCCCGTCGGCGGTGCGGCGCAGCTCCGTCGCGGGCGCCCGGGTGAGGATCTCGCCGCCCCGCGCGCGCACCGACTCGGCGACGGCGAGCGGGAGGGTGCCGACGCCGCCCTCGATGCCCGTGAACACCGGGCCGCTCGGCGGGGAGGTGGCCGTCCGGCCCTGGAGGGCGCGCACCGCCTCGGTGAGGGAGGTGTGCGTGCGGGCGGCCTCGAACAGCTGGGGCACGGCGGACCGCAGGGAGATGCGGTACGCGTCGCCCGCGTAGACGCCGCCCAGCAGGGGTTCGACGAGGCGGTCGACGACCTCGCGGCCGAGGCGCGCCGCCACGTACTCGCCCACCGCGACGTCGTCCCCCACCTCGGTGCGGGGCAGGTCGGCGTCGCGCTCGATGCGGGCGAGGCCCTCCTCGGACAGGACGCCGGCCAGGGCGGCGGCGGTGCCGGGGACGCCCATGACGTGGCCCTTGGGCATCGGACGCAGGGCGCCGCGGGTCCACAGGGAGGCCGACGCGGTGGACGGCGGCTGGAGGCGGTCGGCGAGTCCCACCTCGCGGGCCAGGCCGACGGCCTCAGGGCGGCGGGCCAGCAGGGACTCGGCGCCGAGGTCGACGCGCACCCCCGCGATCTCACCGGGCAGCAACTTGCCGCCGACGCGGTCCGACGCCTCCAGCACGGTCACCCGCGCGCCGCGCTCCAGCAGCCGGTGGGCGGCGGCGAGCCCGGCGATCCCGGCTCCCACGACGACGACATGGCCCTGGTCCGCGGGGGCCGCCCCGCCCGCGGTGGTCTCGCTTGCGCACATGCCCCCAGCGTCTCAGACCCCACCGACAGCACCGCCGCCAGGCCGGGCGGACCGCACTAACCGCCCTGTCCGCCCGGGCCGCGCGAGTCCGGACCGTGACCTGTTCGGAACCGTTCCGCGCCGACCTCCCGGGCGGTCCCGGCGTCGTAGGAACGACAGTCGTACCGACGATCCCGGGGGCTCCTGTGCGCACACCACGTACCGTCCGACCCGTTCCGGCCCTGGCCGCCGTCCTGCTCGCCGCGGCCCTGGCGCTCACCGGATGCACCGCCGGGGGCGACTCCGGAGGGAGCGGCGCGGACAGCGCCGCGAAGGAGGCCGCCCCCGGCGCGGCGCGCGACCGGCAGGGCGCGGCGGGCGGTGGGGCGAACGGCGCCAGGGCGACCGCCCCGCCGAAGGCCGCCGCGAGCCACGTCATCCGCACCGCCTCCCTGACCGTCCGGGTGAAGGACGTGCCGAAGGCCCTGGACGAGGCCCGCGCCACCGTCGAGAACGCGGGCGGCTACGTCGGCGACGAGAACACCAGCCGGGACGGCGACGGCCACGAGCGCACCCGGCTCGTCCTGCGCGTGCCGGTCGACGCCTACCAGGACGTCCTCGACGACCTGGAGGGCGCCGGGAAGCTGCTGCGCCGCGACGCCAAGGCGCGGGACGTCACCGAACAGGTCGTCGACGTGGAGAGCCGGATCACCTCGCAGCGCGCCAGCGTGGCCCGCGTGCGCGAGCTGATGGACCGGGCGACGAAACTGAGCGACGTGGTGACGCTGGAGGGCGAGCTGAGCAGCCGTCAGGCCGAGCTGGAGGCACTGCTCGCCCAGCAGGCGTCCCTGAAGGACCGCACCGGCCTGGCCACCATCACACTCTCCCTCTCCGAGACGCCGGTGAAGGAGAAGGCGGCCGAGGACGACGAGCCGGGGTTCACGGACGCGCTGGCGGGCGGCTGGGACGCGTTCGTGACGATGCTGCGCTGGGTGGCGGTGGCCTTCGGCGCGATCCTGCCGTTCGCCGCGGTGGCGGCGCTGGTCGCGCTGCTGTGGCTGCGGGTCGTACGGCCCCGGCTGCCGCGCCGCCCGGCTCCGGCCGCACCGGCCGCACCGGCCGCACCGGCCGCACCGGCACCGGCCGCGACGGCGAGCGGGCGGAAGCCCGGCGGGCGGGACTGACGAGGGCCGGGTCGGCACGGACGCGAGGTCCGGGGCGGGCCGGACCGGAACGCCGCGCCGCCGTAGCGTGTTCGCATGAACATGAGCCCTGCGGACCGTACGAGAGAGCGACTGGTCGTGATCGGCGGTGACGCCGCGGGGATGTCCGCGGCGTCACAGGCCCGCCGGCTGAGGGGCCCGGGCGAACTGGAGATCGTGGCGTTCGAACGCGGCCACTTCAGCTCGTACTCGGCGTGCGGCATCCCGTACTGGGTCGGCGGCGACGTCACCGACCGGGACGACCTGGTCGCCCGGACACCCGAGGAGCACCGCGCCCGCGGCATCGACCTGCGGCTGCGCACCGAGGTCACGGAGATCGACGTCGCCGGCCGACGGGTGCGCGCGCGTGACGTCGATTCGGGGGCCCACTCCTGGACGCCGTACGACAAGCTCGTGATCGCAACCGGCGCGCGGCCGATCCGTCCCGAGCTGCCGGGCATCGACGCGCCCGGCGTGCACGGCGTGCAGACGCTGGACGACGGACAGGCGCTGCTCGACACGCTCTCCCGCACGAGCGGCCGCCGCGCGGTGGTCGTCGGCGCCGGGTACATCGGCGTGGAGATGGCCGAGGCGCTCATCAAACGCGGCTACGAGGTGACCGTCGTCAACCGCGGCCGGGAGCCGATGTCCACGCTCGACCCCGACATGGGCCGCCTGGTGCACGAGGCGATGGAGGGCCTCGGCATCACCATGGTGAACGACGCCGAGGTCACCGAGGTGCGCACCGGCAACGACGGCCGGGTGCGCGCGGTGGCCACCGAGGACGCCGAGTTCCCGGCGGACGTGGTGGTGCTCGGCGTCGGCGTACGCCCCGAGACCGGGCTCGCGGCGGCCGCCGGGCTGCCGCTGGGCGCCCACGGCGGGCTGCTGACCGACCTGGGCATGCGGGTGCGGGAGCACGAGGACATCTGGGCGGGCGGCGACTGCGTGGAGGTGCTCGACCTGGTCTCCGGGCAGGAGCGGCACATTCCGCTGGGCACCCACGCCAACAAGCACGGGCAGGTCATCGGCACCAACGCGGGCGGCGGTTACGCCACCTTCCCGGGCGTGGTCGGCACCGCGGTCAGCAAGGTCTGCGACCTGGAGATCGCGCGGACCGGGCTGCGCGAGAAGGACGCGCTGCGGGCGGGGCTGCGGTTCGTGACGGCCACCGTCGAGTCCACCAGCCGGGCCGGCTACTACCCCGGTGCCTCCCCCATGACGGTGAAGATGCTGGCCGAGCGGCGCACCGGCCGGCTGCTCGGCGTCCAGATCGTCGGCCGTGAGGGCGCGGGCAAGCGGGTCGACGTCGCCGCGGTGGCCCTCACGGCCGGGATGACGGTGGACCGGATGACGGCCCTGGACCTGGGCTACGCACCGCCGTTCTCACCGGTGTGGGACCCGGTGCTGGTGGCCGCCCGCAAGGCGGCGCGGGCGGTGGAGCGGCAGGGCTGACCCGGTGGCGACGCGGGCGGTGGAACGGCGCGCACGAGGAACCGCCCGGGTGCCACGCCGTCCTACGCCGTCCCGTTGATCCGGTCGATGGCCTGCCGCGCCTGCTCGGCCGGGGGCCGCGAGGGCAGGGAGGACACGGACGCGGGGCCGGACACGGGCGCGGAGCCGGACAGCGACGCGGAGCCGGACCCCGGCGCGCTCACCGCGGGCGGCTGCTCGCCGGCCGGCCGGGCGTGGGCCGCGCTCCGCGCGGAGCGCAGCCGGTGGCCGACCGCCTCGTCCAGCGTCACCGGCCGCCGCATCTGCGCCGCCAGCCGCCCGGCCTCCTGACCGAGCCGGGCGACGTCCTCCCAGGGCAGGCGCAGCACGAGGGAGACCTCGGCCTCGCCGTCGGGCAGGGCGTGCATCGCCGGAGCGGGTGTGACCCGTTCGTTCATCGCCTGTTCCTCACGTCGTCCCCGCGCCCCGCCTTCCCCGGGCCGCGGGCGGATACGGGGTCATACGGACGCACGGACGGGGGCGTTCAGGGGACGTGCCGATTCACCCTCCGCCGGGCGGGCAGGAGTGACTCGTGGTCATTCCCGTCCATGATCTGAACCCCGCGCGCCGCACCCCCTGGGTGACGTACGCCCTGGTGGTCGCGAACGTCCTGGTCTTCCTGTTCACGCCAGGGACGGCCGGGTCGGTGACCGGAGAGGGCAGCCTCGCGCAGGCGTGTCAGCTCCAGGCGTTCCTGGACCACTGGGCGGCGGTGCCGCAGGAGTTGGTCCACCACCGGATGCCCCGGCTGGTGCCGACGGGCGACACCGGGATCGGCCCCCGGGGACCGGGCTGTGTGGTCGGCCCGCCTGACTACGACAAGTCCGCCGAGCTGAGCGTCCTGACGGCGATGTTCCTGCACGGCGGCTGGCTGCACCTGCTGGGCAACATGCTCTTCCTGTGGATCTTCGGCAACAACGTCGAGGACCGCATGGGCCACCTGCGGTTCCTGCTCTTCTACGGCGTCTGCGGCTACGCGGCCACCTACGGCTTCGCCCTCCTGGACGCCGACTCGGCCGCCCCGCTGATCGGCGCGTCGGGGGCGGTCGCCGGGGTGCTCGGCGCGTACCTGGTGCTCTACCCGAGGGCGCGGGTGTGGGTCCTGGTGCCCTTCCTGATCTTCCTGCCGCTCAGGCTGCCCGCCTGGATCGTGCTGGGCTTCTGGTTCGGGCTCCAGGCGGTCTACTCGTCCGGCGGTGCCGTCTCCGACGCGGGGACGGTGGCGTACGCGGCCCACGTCGTCGGCTTCGTGGTGGGCCTGCTGATCGCCTGGCCGCTGCGGCGCGGCACCCCGCCCCCGCCACAGCCGCGCGGGCTGCTGTTCGGGAGGCGGGCGCGGCCGGGGTGGTGAGGGCGCCCGTCCGGTTTCTCGGGCGCGGGCGCCGGGTGACGCCGGTTCAGCGGGCGGCGGTCTGCGTGTGCACGTACTCCACGAGCCGGGTCAGGGCGTCCGGGTCGGTGGTGGGCAGGACGCCGTGGCCGAGGTTGAAGACGTGGCCCTCCAGGTCCGCCGCCGCGTCCAGGATCTCCTGGGTCTTGGTCTCGACGGCCTGCCGCGTGGAGAAGAGGACGGCGGGGTCCAGGTTGCCCTGGAGCGCCTTGCCGGGGCCGACGCGGCGGGCGGCCTCGTCGAGCGGGACGCGCCAGTCGACGCCGACGACGTCCGCGCCGGCCTCGCCCATGAGCCCGAGCAGTTCGCCGGTGCCGACGCCGAAGTGGATGCGCGGCACGCCGTACCCGGCGACGGCCTCGAAGACCTTGCCGGAGGCGGGCATCACCGAGCGGCGGTAGTCCGCGGGCGAGAGGGCGCCGACCCAGGAGTCGAAGAGCTGGACGGCGCTCGCGCCCGCCTCGATCTGCACCTTGAGGAAGGCGGCCGTGATGTCCGCCAGGCGGTCCAGGAGGTCGGCCCACAGCTGCGGGTCGCCGTACATGAGCGCCTTGGTGTTCTCGTGGTTGCGGGACGGGCCGCCCTCCACGAGGTAGCTCGCGAGGGTGAACGGCGCGCCGGCGAAGCCGATCAGCGGGGTGGCGCCCAGCTCGGCGGTGAGCAGGCCGATCGCCTCGGTGACGTAGGAGACGTCCTCGGGGGTGAGGTCGCGCAGCCGCTGGAGGTCGGCGCGGGTGCGGATCGGGTTCTCGACGACCGGGCCGACGCCCGGCTTGATGTCGAGGTCGATGCCGATGGCCTTGAGCGGGACGACGATGTCGCTGAAGTAGATCGCCGCGTCCACGCCGTGCCGGCGCACCGGCTGGAGGGTGATCTCGGCGACCAGCTCCGGGCGCATGCAGGACTCGAGCATCGGGATGCCCTCGCGCACCTTCAGGTACTCCGGCAGTGAGCGCCCGGCCTGCCGCATGAACCAGACGGGGGTGTGCGGCACCGGCTCACGCCTGCACGCCTTGAGGAACGCGGAGTCGTACGTGGCGGTCGGCTGCTTGCCCGCGGGGCTCTGGTTGGCACTCACAGCGGCAAGTCTCGCATGTCCGGCGCGAGGCGCCCGACCGCGGGTGCGCCCGCGCGGACGGCGCGGACGGGGGCGCCCGCGAGGGACCGCGTGATCCGGACATCGCGTCCGCACGCGGGTGTCCCTCCCTGCGCCGAGGCGCTGTTCCGCTTAATCTTCCCCGCATGGCTGCGGCTCAGGGACGACTGTCGGACGGCGCTGGCGGAATGGACGAACCGAAGGGTACCGAGGACGAGGCCCGGAAAGCGGGCGCTGCGGCTCCGCCGCCCTTCGCGGCGGCCGTCGAGGCGCTGCGGGCCACGCGGCTGCGGCCGCAGATCGAGGTGGAGGCGGTGCCCCCGCCGAAGCGGCTCGCGCCGTACGCGTACGCGCTGGAGGCCGCGGTCGTCGACGGCGACGAGGACCTCGCGGACGGGCGGCTGGTGCTGCTGCACGACCCGGCCGGGCACGACGCGTGGCGGGGCACCTTCCGGCTGGTGACGCTGGTGCGGGCCGAGCTGGAGCCGGAGATGGCCGCGGACCCGCTGCTGCCGGAGGTGTGCTGGTCCTGGCTCACCGGCGCCCTCCAGGCGCGGGGGCTGACGTACGGCGAGCCCAGCGGCACCGTCACGCGCGCGAGTTCCCACTACTTCGGGGGGCTGTCGGCGCGCCCGTCCGCCTCGCAGATCGAGATCCGGGCGTCCTGGACGCCGCGCGAGGGGCTGGGCGGCGTCCCGGACACGGGGGTGCACCTCGCGTCGTGGTGCGATCTGCTGGCGCAGGTCGCGGGCCTGCCGCCGGCCGCGCCGGGCGACGCGTCGGTGGTCACGCTGCCGCAGCGTCGCGGCCCGCAGTCGCGCTAGCGGCGCCCCTGTTCCCCTGGTCCTTCTCCCGGGCCCCGTCCGGCTCGGGAAACGTTCCGTCACTTTGTCGACACGGCCACTTTCGGGCCCGTATCGACAAAGTGTGAAACCGTTCGATCTTCGAATGATCGACAGCGTGTCCGAATTGCTCGGATTGTTACTCACCAGATCGTGATCATTGTCTAAAGGCGGACGGGTTCGGTGCCGAAGACGACTGTGACCTTGAAAGCACGGTTCGTCCCGGCTTCGCCCCCACGAGCCGGCCCCGTCCCGCACCCCAGGAGGCCTGGTGTCCGTTCTCCTCGAGCAGCCTGCAAGCCTGGTCGCCTACCGCCCGAACAAGCCGACCGCCATGGTGGTCGTGGCCGACCCGCGCGTCCGTTCCACCGTCACCCGCCATCTGTGGGCCCTCGGTGTGCGCGACGTCATCGAGGCCTCGTCCGTCGCGGAGGCTCGTCCCCGCATCGGCAACCCCCGCGACATCTGTGTCGCAGACGTCCATCTCCCCGACGGCTCCGGCCTGACCCTCCTGTCGGAGACCCGCGCCGCGGGCTGGCCCAACGGCCTGGCGCTGTCCGCCGCCGACGACATCGGCGCCGTGCGCAACGCCCTGGCCGGCGGCGTCAAGGGCTACGTCGTCACCGGCACCCGCACCAACGTCGGGCTCCCCACCCGCCCGGGCGCCGCCCCCATCGGCGCCGCCGCCGCCCGCCTGCACCGCCGCCCCCCGGGTGCCCCGAGCCACCCGGGCGGCTACCGCGAGCTCTCCGGCCGCGAGGTGGAGGTCCTGCGCCTGGTGGCGGAGGGCCAGTCGAACAAGGCGATCGGCGTCTCTATGGGCCTGTCCGCCCTGACCGTCAAGAGCCACCTGGCCCGCATCGCCCGCAAGCTCGGCACGGGCGACCGCGCCGGCATGGTCGCCGTGGCGCTGCGCACCGGCATCATCCACTGACCCTGACCCCGGCCCCGACCGCTCCCCCGCGCCTTTCCCCTCCCTCTCCCCCTCCCTGCTCCCCCACTCCCCCGCCCGAGCCGCACCGGCCGTCTCCCCTAGCCGGTCTTTCACCGGCCTGACTGGTTTACGACCCCCCGGCGCCCCCCCCCCGCG
>NZ_JBHVOC010000031.1:0-88252 GCF_044142145.1 Streptomyces sp. BK79 | reverse complement strand
CCCCCCCCCCCCCCCCCCCCCCCCCCCCCCCCCCCCCCCCCCCCCCCCCCCCCCCCCCCCCCCCCCCCCCCCCCGCGGCACCCCGGCGCCGGCGCCACACCACCCCCGGCCCAGGACACACCCCCCGCTCACCCCACCCGTACGACCAACGCCGTGGCGACCGCCATCAGCCCTTCCCCCCGCCCGGGAAAGCCCAGCCCGTCCGTCGTCGCCCCGGACACCGACACCGGCGCCCCGACCGCCTCCGACAGCACCTTCTGCGCCTCGTCCCGCCGCTTACCGATCTTCGGCCGCGGCCCCACCACCTGCACCGCGACGTTCCCGATCCGGAATCCCGCCGCCCGCACGATCCGCGCCGCCTCCGTCAGGAGCGTCACCCCGGACGCCCCGGACCACTCCGGCCGCCCGGTACCGAAGTGCTGCCCCAGGTCCCCGACCCCCGCCGCGGAGAACAACGCGTTGCACGCCGCGTGCGCGACCACGTCCGCGTCGGAGTGCCCGGCCAGCCCGGCCCCCTCGCCCTCCCACTTCAGCCCGGCGCACCACAGCTCGCGCCCGTCCTCGAAGGCGTGGATGTCCGTACCGATCCCGACCTGCGGCAGCACGGGAAGCACTGCCGACCCGTCCGCCTCAGAACCCATCGTTCAGCCTCCTGCGCGCCAGCACCGCCTCCGCCAGCACCAGGTCGAGGGGCCGCGTCACCTTGAACGCCTCCTCGTGCCCCGGCACCACCACCACCGCGAGCCCGAGCTGCTCGACCATGCTCGCGTCGTCGGTGACGTTGTCGGTCACCGTCCCGTGGGCCCGCACCAGCGTCCCCCGGTCGAAGCCCTGCGGCGTCTGCACCGCGCGCAGCCGCGCCCGCTCCGGCGTCGCCACCACCGGCTCCGGCTCGCCCGGCACCGCGGCGGGTTCGACCTGCTTGACCGTGTCGGCCAGCGGCAGCGCCGGCACCACGGCGGGCGCCCCGTCCCGGACGGCCTCGATCACGGCGTCCACCGTGTCCACCGGCACCAGCGGCCGGGCCGCGTCGTGCACGAGGACGATGTCGTACTCGGACGGCAGCGCCTCCAGACCGAGCCGTACGGACTCCTGCCGTGTCCCGCCACCCGGCACCACCAGGAAATCCGTCCGCTCGGGCAGCGCATGCGCGTCGAGCAGGCTCCTGACCTCGGCGGCTCCGTCGGGCGGGGCGACGACCACGACGAGCGAGACCCCGCGGGAGGCGGCCATCGCGCGGACCGCGTGGATGAGCATGGGCGTGCCGCCGAGCGCGCGCAGGGCCTTCGGCGCGCCGGGGCCGAGACGTACGCCCCGGCCCGCGGCCGGAATGACGGCCGCGGTCCTGGTGTTCGTACGGGTGTCGGGCCGCACGTCGGCCGGCGTGTCGGCGGGCGAGGGACGCGATTCGTCAGACATCGGTTCCTGTCAGGTTTGTGTGCTCGACCTAGTTGGGTATGGCCTCACCGTGCCGGGCGCGACGCCTTGACCGGACCCTTCCGTGACCCTGGTCGAGCCAGCAGCCCGGGCCCGGCACGCCAGGACCGGGGGAAAGTCTCCCGGGATGTGCGACCGAAGACGAATCGCCCGTGGACGAACGGGGGCGAACCGCCCGGAGACGACCCACAGACGCCTCCGGGCACATCCGGGTACGAACATGCCGCAGCGCCCGGCGACAGTGAAGACGTCATCGGGCACCGCGGCATTTCAGTGCGCTGAACCGAGCGGGCTGCGGGCTGCGCCTCGCCTCAGGAGGCGAGCACCTCGTCGAGCAGGGCCTCCGCCTTGTCCTCGTTGGTGTTCTCCGCGAGAGCGAGTTCGCTCACCAGGATCTGGCGGGCCTTGGCGAGCATGCGCTTCTCACCGGCGGAGAGTCCGCGCTCGCGCTCACGACGCCACAGGTCACGCACGACTTCCGCGACCTTGATGACGTCGCCGGAGGCGAGCTTCTCCAGGTTTGCCTTGTAACGACGCGACCAGTTCGTGGGCTCCTCGGCGTACGGCGCGCGCAGCACCTCGAAGACCCGGTCCAGTCCGTCCTGACCGACCACATCACGCACGCCGACGAACTCCGCATTGTCCGCTGGCACACGTACCGTCAGGTCACCCTGGGCGACCTTCAGCACCAAGTAGGTCTTGTCCACGCCTTTGATCTGGCGAGTTTCGATAGCCTCGATCAGCGCGGCCCCGTGATGGGGATAGACCACGGTGTCGCCAACCTTGAACGTCATGTGACAGGTACCCCTTCCGTGGCTATCCAGGGTAACACGGATACGGCGTCTTCTGAATGGCGTTTTCGCAGGTCAGGGCATATCTCGGGGCTTGACAACAGCGACAGGAACGTGCTGCGCCGGGCGAGCGGAAGAAGGTATTCGCAGGTCGGAGCGGCTCTCCAGGTCGATCGAAACGCGCACGTCACACACAACCGGAGGGCCGCCCACCTGCCCGAAGATCCCCATATGTCCGGTTCCGCGCGTGCGACTTCCGCTACTCCGTTCGGTGGCCGGTGCGGGGTTCCGGACGATTCCGGAATTGATCACGAGGTCCCCGGCCGGCCCCCGGATGATCAATTTCCGGAGAGCCTGCCGGGCCGTCCGCGCATTCCTTCACGGAAATTTCGCGCACCGATCGGCGACCGGTATGACGGAGCGGCGGGCGGAGGCTTCTTATGTGAATGACGGACGAGTACCGGACACAAAACGAGCCGGACGGCCACCCCGGCGGAAGCACGGTGGCCACCCCGGCGGAAGCGCGGTGGCCGCCCCGGCGGAAACACGCCGCGCACCCCGTCCCCCCGTCGGCGCTACCGCCTGCCGAGCGAAGCCGCGCGCTTTGGGGGAGGGTCGGGTGCGGCGGCCCGTGAACGGCTCGGTAGCCTAAGGGCCGCTGACAGTCACTTAGGGCGGCTTTATCCGTTGCCGCCTCCTCGCTCGAGTCCAAGGAGTTGCCGCCGCCGTGAGCAGCAGCCTTCGACGCGGTGCCCTCGCCGCCGCCGCCATCGCGTTCTCGATCGCCTCGCTCGCCGCGTGCGGTGCCGGCCACAACGCCCAGACGCTGGAGATCAAGCCGGACAACGCGGCGACGACCGTCGGCGACCTCCAGATCCAGAACGCGATCGTCATCACCCAGCCCGACCTGGAGTCGACCGGCCCGGCCGTGGTCTCCGCCACCCTGTTCAACAACGGCAGGACGGACCAGACCCTCGAGTCCATCACCGTGGACGGCACCGGCAAGTCCGCCGAGCTGAAGCCCGCCGAGGGCGAGAAGGGCGCGAACGGCGGCCTGACCGTCCCGGCCGGCGGCCGCCTGATCATCGGCGGCGAGGGCAACGCCTCCGCCGTCCTGCCCAGCAGCCGCGAGGCCGTCCAGGACGGCAACGCGCAGCGGATCACCTTCACCTTCAGCAAGACCGGCGAGGTCGGCCTGCGCGCCTTCGTCGTGCCCGCCGAGAGCTACTTCTCCGGGTGGGGCCCGAGCGACGTCCCGGCGGCCCCGGGCGCGTCGCAGGAGCCGTCGGGGGACGCCTCCGGCGAGCCGTCCGACGGCCAGACCTCGGGCACGCCGTCCGACGGCGAGTCGGCCCCCGGCACGGGCGAGTCCCCCGCGGCCGGCGCCGAGGGCGAGCACGACGCCGGTACGGGCACCGAGACCGGCGCGGCGACGGACGGCGCCTCGCACGAGGCCGGCACGGGTCACTGAGCCCCGTACGCACGACCCGTACGCCCACCCCGTACGTATGACGAAGGGCGGGACCTCCGAGAGGTCCCGCCCTTCGCCGTGCTCGTCCTCAACCGCGCCGGGCGGTCTACGGCTCGAACTTGTACCCGAGGCCGCGCACCGTCACCAGGTAGCGCGGCGCGCCCGGGTCGGGCTCGATCTTGGCGCGCAGCCGCTTGACGTGGACGTCGAGGGTCTTGGTGTCACCGACGTAGTCGGCACCCCAGACCCGGTCGATCAGCTGCATGCGGGTCAGCACGCGGCCGGCGTTGCGCAGCAGCATCTCCAGCAGGTCGAACTCCTTGAGCGGCAGGTCGACCTTGGTGCCGCCCACGGTCACGACGTGCCGGTCGACGTCCATGCGGACGGGGCCGGCCTCCAGGGCGGCGGGCTCGTCCGGCGCGGGCCCCTCGGTACCGCGCCGACGCAGGACGGCACGGATGCGGGCGACCAGCTCGCGGGAGGAGAAGGGCTTGGTGACGTAGTCGTCGGCCCCTATCTCCAGCCCGACGACCTTGTCGATCTCGCTGTCCTTGGCGGTCACCATGATCACGGGAACGTTGGAGCGGCCGCGCAGCTGGCGGCAGACCTCCGTGCCCGGCAGGCCGGGCAGCATCAGGTCGAGGAGCACGAGGTCGGCGCCGTTGCGCTCGAACTCGTCGAGTCCGTCGGGGCCGGTGGTCGCGACGGCGACCTCGAAGCCCTCCTTGCGGAGCATGTACGACAGGGCGTCGGAGAAGGACTCCTCGTCCTCGACGACGAGCACACGGGTCACGGAAGGACCTCCGGGGCGGGAAGCGTTTCGTACGGGGAAGTATGGGGGGATGAGGGGGACCGCTCGATCTCGGCGCTGAGTCCGGCGCGGTCGGAGGAGTGCGGTGCGCGGGCGCGGGACGGGCCCGACTCCGGCAGCCGCAGGGTGAAGGTGGAGCCCTGGCCTTCGGCGCTCCACACCGTGACCTCCCCGCCGTGCGAGGCGACCACGTGCTTGACGATGGCGAGACCCAGACCGGTGCCGCCGGTCGCCCGGGAGCGGGCGGGGTCGACGCGGTAGAAGCGCTCGAAGACGCGCTCCTTGTCCCTCTCGGAGATGCCGATGCCCTGGTCGGTGACGGCGATCTCGATCAGATCGCCGCCCGGGGCGTTGACCCGCCGGGCCGCTATGCCCACGCGGGTGCGGGCGGGTGAGTAGTTGACGGCGTTCTCGACGAGGTTGCCGAGCGCGGCGGCGAGCTGGCCGCGGTTGCCGCGTACGTGCAGATCCGCCGTTCCTCCGGCGGCCATGGTGATCTGCTTGGTGCCGGCCTGCTGCCGGCAGCGGTCGATGGCCTCGGCCACCAGTTCGTCCACCCGGACGGGTTCGGCGTCGTCGAGTGGATCGTCGTTCTGGACCCGGGAGAGGTCGATGAGTTCCTGCACCAGGTTGGTCAGCCGGGTCGCCTCGATCTGCATCCGCCCGGCGAACCGCTCGACGGCCTCCGGGTCGTCGGAGGCGTCCATCACCGCCTCGGACAGCAGGGAGAGCGCCCCGACCGGCGTCTTCAGCTCATGGCTCACATTGGCGACGAAGTCGCGGCGTACCGCCTCGATGCGGCGGGCCTCGGTGAGGTCCTCGACCAGCAGCAGCACCAGCCGCGACCCGAGCGGGGCGACCCGGGCGGAGACCGCCAGCGCCTCCCCCCGTCCGGTCCCGCGCCTCGGCAGGTCCAGCTCGACCTGCCGTATCTCCCCGTCCCGCCGGGTGTCCCGGGCCATCTGCAGCATCGGCTCGACGGCGAGCTTGCCGCCCCGGACCAGTCCGAGGGCGTACGCCGCCGAGCTGGCCTTGACCACCGCGTCGGCCTCGTCGAGGACGACCGCGGAGGAGCGGAGTACCGACAGGACGGTGTCCACGCCCGGCGGCAGCACGGGGTCCGTGTGGAGCGAGGTGCGCGTGGGGCGCTTCTGCTCCCGCTCGCTCCAGCGGAACGCCAGCATGGCGATGACGCCGGTGAGCACTCCGGCGATCGCTGCCGCTGCGGCGACCGCCGCGTTCACGTCCATGCCTCCAGGTTAGGCATGCCGAACAGTCCCGCCCCAGCCATCGGACTGCGACCTCGAACACTCGTCGCCCAGAGTTCACCTTGGAGCCAGTACCGGTTCATTTGTGGTGCCGGAAACGGACGCGTACGGGCCGGAACGTGTAAGCGTGGGGGCACGGCGAGGGGTGCGAGCCGGCGCCGAGCCGGTGCGAGCCCCCTAAAAGGACGTACGAGAGGGAACCCTGATGCGGGACGCGTACCACGAGGAACTGGACTCGATCGGCGACAGCCTGGTGGAGATGGCCCGGCTGGTCGGGTCGGCGATCGGGCGCGCCACGACCGCCATCCTCGACTCGGACCTGAAGCTGGCCGAGAACGTGATCGAGGGCGACCAGAAGGTCGACGAACTCCACCACGAGCTGGAGGCACGGGCCATAGCCCTGCTGGCCCGGCAGCAGCCGGTGGCGACCGACCTGCGGATCGTCGTCACCTCGCTGCGGATGTCGGCCGACCTGGAGCGCTCGGGCGACCTGGCCCAGCACGTGGCCAAGCTGGCCCGGCTGCGCTACCCGGAGCGTGCGGTGCCGAGCGACCTGCACGCGACCATCCTGGAGATGGGCCAGCTCGCGCAGCGCCTGATGGCGAAGGCGGCCGAGGTGATCATCACCAAGGACGTCGACCTGGCCCTCCAGCTGGAGCAGGACGACGACGCGATGGACCTCCTCCACCGCACCCTCTTCCAGCACCTGATGGACGACCGCTGGAAGCACGGCATCGAGACCGCCGTCGACGTCACCCTCCTCGGCCGCTACTACGAGCGCTACGCCGACCACGCCGTCGCGGTCGCCAAGCGGGTCGTCTACCTGGTCACCGGCGAGCACGCGGACGACCTCCAGGCGGACATCCAGTCGGCGACGCAGGTCGAGGGCGCCTGACGCCTGCTTGTGCGGGGACGCCCGCCTGTGCCGGGGCGCTCGCCTGTTGCGGGGACGCCCGCATGTGCGGGGAGCGGGCCGGGGTGGCCGGGGGCGCGCGCGGTCGCCCCAATGCGCCGTTGATGCGACAGCCGCCCGGGGCGTGCAATGGGCGCAGGCACCAGCCTCTAGGAGGAACCCGATGGCCGATTCCCCCAGCACCGAGCCCGCCCCCACCGAGGAACGCCGCACCGAGCGGCCGCCCGCGCCCCGCAGCCTGCCCCTGATCGCCGCGTGCGGCTGCGGTTCGGGCTGCGGCTGCGGCTGCCAGTCCGGCAATCCCTGCCAGTGCGGCTGACCCGCCGCAGGTAGCGGGCGTCTTCCGTGCATCCCACGGCGGCCGGGTTCGCCCCGGCCGCCGTGGGGGCGCACCCTGGAAGGGAGACCCTGAAGGGGGTGCGAGGCCATGGCTCACTTCATGGACGTGCACCACGGCATGCACGGCATCACCGCGGACCAGCTCCACGAGGCCCACCAGGCGGACCTCGCCATCGAGAAGGACGAGGACGTCCACTTCGCCCACGCGTGGGCGGACCCGGGCTCCGGCACGGTCTTCTGCCTCTCCGAGGCCCCGTCGGCCGACGCGGTCCAGCGCGTCCACGAACGCGCGGGCCACAAGGCCGACGAGATTCACGAGGTCCCGCTGACGGTGTAGAACCGCGACACCGTACGAGGTCCTCCTCCCTCTTTCTCCGCCTTTGAGTACGGGTACTCAGGCCACGGGGCCCGCCCCCGTCCGACCCTGGACCCAGGACGACGGACGACGGACGACCAAGGGGAGCCGAGGACCTGATGAAGACCAGCCGTACCAGCGTGGCGATACACACCCTGACCCGCCTGGCCGTCGCCAACCGCGCCTCGGCGGCCTACCTCACCGTGATCGGCGGCGCGATGGCGGTCGCCGCGCTGGAACCCCTCTTCGCGGACACCCCGGACGCGTCCCTGATCTGGGTCTGGCCGGCCATGTTCACCTTCCCGGCCTTCGGCTTCGTCGCCTGGCTCGGCGAGGCGGCCTGGGGCGGCGACGCCCCGGTCTGGTTCTTCACCGGCGGCATCGTCCTCGCGGCCCTGGCCCAGTCGACAGCGCTGGGCGCGGCCTGGCACGCCCTGCGGGGACGGCGGCAGCGGCGCGAGCACCGGGGACGGCTGACGACGGCGAGTTGAGGCGGGGCCGCCCGCGCACCTCGCACCATTAATGTGCCGCTCATGACAGAGCGACGCACCATCCTCAGCGGCTCGACCTTCGAGGAGCAGATCGGTTACGCCCGTGCCGTGGTCGACGGCGACTGGGTGCACGTGTCGGGCACGACCGGCTTCGACTACACGACGATGACGATCTCCGAGGACGTCGTGGAGCAGGCCGAGCAGTGCCTGCGCAACATCGAGTCCGCGCTGACCGAGGCGGAGTGCACCTTCGCCGACGTCGTCCGGGTCCGCTACCTGCTCCCCGACCGCGCCGACTTCGAGCCCTGCTGGCCGGTCCTGCGCCGGGCCTTCGGCGAGGTCCGCCCGGCCGCCACGATGCTCCAGTGCGGGCTGGCCGACCCCCGCATGAAGATAGAGATCGAGGTGTACGCCCGCCGGACCGACGCATAACCGCACCGGCACCGGTACCCGCACCCGCACCCGCACCCGCACCCGACCGAACCGGACCACGACGATCGGGAAGCGCACCCCCGCTCCCTGCCACGGTGGAGGTCGGAAGGAGGCCGCCTCGTGATCTCGGCACTCAACAAGCTCGTCGACCTCGTCGAAGAACACCTCACCGAGGAACACGTCTCGGAGGAACTCGACGTCCCCGCACTGGCCGGAGCGCTCGGCACGACCGAGTACCACCTGCGCCGGATGTTCTCGTCCCTGGCCGGCATGCCGCTGTCGGAGTACGTGCGCCGGCGCCGCATGACGGTCGCCGCCGCCGACGTCGTACGCGGTGAGGACGACCTGCTGGGCATCGCCGTACGGCACGGGTACGGCTCCACGGAAGCGTTCGGACGCGCGTTCCGGGCGGTCCACGGAGCCGCCCCGCGTGACGTACGGCGCGACGGAGGCCCCCTTCAGTCACAGCCGCAGCTCAGGTTCCGCCTGACCGTCGAAGGGAGCACCCCCATGGACACCCGTTTCGCCGACCGCCCCGCGTTCCGCCTCATCGGCCACGCGACCCGCGTCCCGCTCATCCACGAGGGCGTCAACCCGCACATCCAGGAGCACATCACCTCCCTGCCCCCGCAGGAGCACGCCCGCCTGAAATCCCTCGGCGACACCGATCCGGCGGGCCTGCTCCAGGTCACCGACGACCTGGCCCCCGACAGCCCGGAGGGCACCGAACTCACCTACCTGCACGGCGTCGCCGTCACGCACACCACCCCGATCCCGGACGACCTCGACGCCATCGAGGTACCGGCCGGCCGGTGGGCGGTCTTCCGCAGCGCGGGCCCCTACCCGGCCACCCTCCAGTCGACCTGGGCGGCCACCGCGTCGGAGTGGTTCCCGTCCAACCCCTGGCGCCTGCGCCCGGGCCCGTCGATCGTCGCCGTCCTCGACCGCGCGGAGGACTTCTCCACCGCGACCTGCGAACTGTGGCTGCCGGTCGAACCGGCGTGACACACGCTCGTCCTGTTCAACGCCTGGGGGCGGAGCGAGCATCTCTCCGCCCCCAGGCCCCATCTAGGACAGAACCTGACCTCAATACTTCCTAACGTGGTCCTCGACCGACGGAGCAGGAACACCGGAAGGCGGAGTCCATGACGTCCAACGAGCAGATCACCACCGAGCAGACCCCGGCGAAGGCGGCCACCGGCGAGCGCGCCGACCTGCTGGAGACGCTGGCCAAGCACCGGCACTTCCTGCGCTTCACCACCCGTGACCTCACCGACGAACAGGTCGGCCTCCGGCCCACCGCCAGCGAACTGTGCCTGGGCGGCCTGATCAAGCACGTGACCTCGGTCGAGCGGGGCTGGGTGGACTTCATCCTCGAAGGCCCCTCCACGATGGGCGACTTCACGGCCATGACCGAGGAGGACTGGGCCCGGCGGGCGAACGAGTTCCAGATGCAGCCCGGCGAGACCCTCGCCGGCGTCCTGGCCGACTACGACAAGGTGGCCCGCCGCACCGACGACGTGGTCGCCACGCTGCCCGACCTCGACGCCGCGTGGCCGCTCCCGAAGGCCCCGTGGTTCGAGGCCGACACCCAGTGGACGGCCCGCCGGACACTGCTCCACATCATCGCCGAAACCGCCCAGCACGCCGGCCACGCCGACATCCTCCGAGAGTCCCTGGATGGCGCGAAGAGCATGGGCTGACGCCCTACCAGGACGCCCTGCACCCGAGCCGAATGCTCGGGTGCAGGGCGTTGGTCGTTGGTCGTCATGCCCCTGCCGAACGGCGTCAGGCGTCGAAGTCGTACTCCAGGACGTACGAGGCGGCGTCCAGTGTCATCTCGTTGACCTCGACGGGTCGGCCTTCGGCCGCGTACGCGGTGCGGCAGATGAGGATGACCGGGGTGCCCGCGGCCACGCTCAAGCGCGCCGCCTCGTCCTTCGACGGCATGCGGGAGCGGATCTCTTCGCGGAAGTGCACCGGCTTGTGCCCGAGTTCGGCGAGCCTGGCGTACGTCCCGCCCTCCCCGGTGTCCTCCTGCGTGATGACGGATCCGGCGACCAGCGACATGGGCAGGTAACTCGTCGCGAGCAGAACGGGCTTCCCGTCCAGGACGAAACGCCGGCGCCGCACGCACACCGGCTCCTCGTCGGCCAGGTCGAGGACCGCGCCGACGCGGTCAGGCGCGAACTCCTCGGAAACGGTGACCTGATCCACCTCCAGGGAGCGGTTCTCGATGTCCGCCGACCAGATGGAACGGCCGTTGCCCCACTGCTGCTCGGCCAGCCGCTGGATGCCCCGGCGCCGAAGCGGACGGAAGCTCCGGACGAACACGCCGGCTCCCTTGCGGGCTTCGGCGATGCCCTCGTCCCGGAGGACGCCCAGAGCCTGGCGTGCCGTCATACGGGCCACGCCGTGCGTCGCCATGAGGTCGTTCTCCCCCGGCAGCCGATCACCGGGACCGTACCGGCCCGCCTGGATCGCCTCGCGCAAGGTGTCCGCGATCCGCTGGTACTTGGGCCGAGGGCCGTCGTCGGTGTGGGCCATCCCGTAGGTCTCCTCCCTCTTCTCTAGACACCTTAGGCCACAGGTTGAGCGTTCGCTCGCTGCGTGTAGCCGTCGGCCCGACCAGTCCCCTCTTCCGCCGTTTCGATTGACGTCTCTTAGAGATGCTGCGCCAAAGTTAGATGTATAGAGAGGTCTCCAGGGGGCCTCCGAGGTAAGGGGTGCTGAGCGCTGATGGCCTACACGATCGATCGCTAGACGACCGCTCTAGGAACTGGAAAATTTTCCGTTCCTGAATAACCGAAAATTTCCCAACTATAGTTTTGTATCGTTCATACTCCGCCTCCGAAATATTTCGTAGAAAGGAGACGGTCATGCCCTCTTCGCCAGGTTTCTGCACCCAGGTGCCTGCGGCGTAGTGCTTCTCCATCAACAACCCCTCTCGAGTAGTGTCACGTACCAGCTGAGTGACTGAAGGTGTAGGAAAGGTCCGGCGTATCGGATGAAGTCGCTTTATCTCTGACCTCAAGGCGGATTAGGTGGCCTAGGACTGCTCGAAGTAGGGCAAACGGCAGAGGTTTTGAGGGGGAGGTGCGGCCAATAAGGCCTATGGCCTCCTGGGTAAGGGTTGTGGCCTTCTTCCCCTGATGCACGAAACCAGAACGAGCGTCGTATGTTTTCCTCAGTGAAGCTCGCAGTGTATCCCGCGTATCGGGCAGGAAGTCCCGTATCTTCTTGGCCTCTCCCCACTGCCCCCCGGTTACTATTCCTTCAGGCATGGATATTGTGGGAACGTAATCTCTCCAAGTCTCATCGAAGAATTGCTCTTCCACGCGCGTGGAGGCGTAGTCCACGAACTTTGCCTTCAAACGAATGTGCGCCCCGTCCAAAAGCTTGTACCTCAATGCTCGAGCCTGGGAGTCATTGAGATTGTTCACTCTGATAAACTTTTCCCAACGTGGCGCCTGGTCCCATTCCTCCCAAGAGGTCGGGGCGTCATAGAAACACTGCGCCAGTGTTTCCAATCCTGCTACCAACAGTGTGTAGGCAGCCGTAAGGTCGCGCCCGAAAAGCAAGCAGGCCCCGTAGTGCAGCTCTACCGCTGAACTGATGGCGACATACTCGTTTCGCTGTAGACTGCGCGCCTTGCCCAAAAATTCTCGGATCTCGTCGTCGATTGAGAGGGTGGGTTCAATGGGACCTATCAAACTCCTATCTGGCAAAGCCTCCACCGGCAAGTAGGTGATGCGGTTAGGGCGACCCTCCATACTGATGGGCTGTTCGTGAAAGGCTTCGATGCGGCGGCCAGTGATCAGAGTAAGAACTGCCGCCAGTTCTCTGGACATACCACCAAAAGATGGTGTGGTTGCCTGGTGATCGCCGTCTTCTATCCAACCCACACTCGCAAGGAAGCCAGGAGTAGAGCCAAGCTGATCAACTGGACCCACCGGTTCGAATCTGAAGAGACCTTCAGCCCTTAAGGGTGTGGGACCCGGAAGAAGGATACGGTGATGAACATAACTTAGGGTTCCCTTGCCGCGGTCGACGAGCTGATCAAGGCGTTGCATCCAAGAATACAAATTATGCATCCAAAGATGATGCCTCACGCCGCACCAAAGCACCATCGGTTTAGAGTTGAAACTTCAGCTCGACCAAGCTGCTTGTCCACGCCGGTGGCCTGCCCGGTCTTGGATTGGTGAAGCTGGGGAGCCCTCCGGCTGTGGCCTACCTCCTTGCTGGCATTTGGCAGCTGATTGCCCAGTGCGCGGCACGGACGCTGGCCGGGCTGGAGCGGGGCGGAGACAGGAGCGCAGGCCCGGCCGGGGGCCGGGCCGCGCGCGGTGAGCGGAGAGAGCCGCTCTTGAACCAGTGAAGAAGGTTGTAACTCAGGTGGCGTCTGGGATGTGCCAGAGCGGAGCTACGTACTGCTCCGGGCGGCTGGAGAGCAGGAGTTGGCGCAGGTCGCCGCGCTGAGCGCCGTTGAGGTGCAGTACCTCGGTGAGGTGGCGGAACGTTGTGTGCGTGACTCCACGGGCGTGGGCCTCTGACTCGAACTGGTCGAGTTGGCGCAGCACCTCTTCCGTGTCGAGTGCCATCGGCGGCTGGTCCTTCAACCGCGTGGCCTTGTTGCGCTCGTAGTCGATCTCGGAGAAGCCGCAGATCTCTCGGCTGTGGGCCTCGACCTCGTCCAGGGTCGTCGTCGCCATGATGCTTCGGGCCAGAGCGTTGTGACTCAAAGCCTCGTCCAGGTCGACTTCGTGTAGCTGTGGGCTCGCGTCCGTGAGCGGTACAGGCAGGCCGGCGTCGCGTACCTCGCACGTGCCGCGCACTCCTCGGGCCGTCGCCGCGAGCATGCCCGTGGCTTCGGACGGGTGCCACTCCAGGACGCTGTTGATCGGGGCTACGTCCTCCGCCGTGAAGGTGTGGACGACGGAGCCCAGGAGCGGCTGAAGGTCGTCTGCCGACAGTTCGCCGTCGAGGCCGGGACCGGCGACCAGGAGTCGGACAGGTGCGTCTACGCGGCAGCACGCTGCAAGGGTCAGCGCGTCGGCGAGTGGGCTCTTGAGGGTCGGTTCGTCGCCGCGGGCGAGGATGTCTCCGCCGACGTCCAGGAGCTCGATCGACCCCGGTGTCAGGTGGGCGATCAACTCCTCCACCTGGTTCGTCACGCCTTCGGCTCCGTGCTGCGGGTCGAGGAGGGCGAACGTCTGGGGAAGTTCGGATGCGAGGCGGGGCAGGGTGGACCCTGCGGGAGCGATCGGGCGGGCCGTCGCCGGCACTGACCGGACGGACCGGGTGATGGCTTTGAGGCCGGTGAAGTCGTGTGCGGTGCGGGGGCCCGGTACCGGGTCGATCAGGAGGCGGTCCCACGCGTAGGTGAGGATCACCGCGTGGTCCTCGTTGCCGTACAGAGCGGCGTGAAGCATCGCGGCGGCGACTGCGTCGCCCCCTCCTCCTGCCGCGACGATCAACCGCTTCATGCGGTCAACACTACGGGTTCTGGTAAAGGCCGTTCACTCTATAGTGGCTGGAGGCCATAGCCACTTGGACAAGGGGAAGACATGCCGCAGATCGAGGAGGCGCAGCCGAAGTATCTCCAGATCGCTCACCACATCCGCGATCAGATCCTTCGGGGCGACCTGCGAGCGGGTGACGAGGTGCCGTCGGAACGGCAGTTGGCCGCTGACTGGAAGGTTTCCCGTCCGACTGCGGCCCGCGCCCTGGAGGCGCTGAGTCATCAGGGGCTCGTCGAGAAGCGGCAAGGTTCGGGTACGTACGTGCGGAGTCTGGAAGTCAATCGGCGTGCGCGGGAGTTGTACGGTCGGGCTCGTCAGACCGGGAAGATCTACACGCCCGGTGAGTACGCGGTGGTCACCTCGGCCGGCTGGATGGATGCCCCGGATCACGTCGCTGAGGCTCTCGGGCTGGTGAAGGACCGCCGGGCCGTTCATCGCCGGCGCGTGACCAACAACCAGGACGGTCCCATCACGTTGTCGACCTCCTGGTTCGCGCCCGATGTCGGTCAGCGCGCGCCCAAGCTCACGGATCCCGTACGGATTCAGGAGGGAACCCTGATGTACGTCGAGAACACGACGGGACGGCAGGGGAGTTACGCCGAAGACCGGATGTGTGCCCGGGGCGCCACCGACGAAGAGGCCGCCGACCTGAACCTCGATCCAGGTTCCCCCGTGCTGGTCGTTCACCATGTCGTCTACGACATGCAGGACCGGCCGTTGGAGTTCGCCGAGGCCACGTACCCGCCGCACCGCTGGGCGTTCGAGCAGGGCTATCCGCTGACATGACGTGACGGCCAGTCAGTTGCGCGAACCGCTTGCGCGCCGCAAGTGGCCAATGCCACTATCCAGTAAGTGGCTAAGGCCACTTACTGGAAGGGGACATGGCGTGGCAGGTCGGCGACCGGATCAGGGCACGCGCTCAGCATGCCGGGGATGCCGGGGGCGCGATTCGAAGCGCGTCGGTTCGCGTACGTCGGTGGCGCTCGCCGCCGCCAACGACCGCACCCGTGTCTCATCGAGGCGGCGCTGCCTCGACTGCGACGGCAGCGGCAAGGAGTGAGCGCGGATGACCTACCGGTTCAACCGCTTTCCCAGCGAGGATTCACCGTGGCTCGGGGCGTTGACCCTGCATCCGGTTCCGGAGTCCGTGCCCCGGGCCCGGCGCTGGTTCCGGAAGTTCATCGCCCCGTACAACCCGGCCTGCTCGGTCGACGACTGCACGCTCATGATCTCCGAGCTGGTGACGAACGCCATCACGTACGGGCGGGCTGACGAGGAGTGGTGCGTACGCGTGGAGTGGTTCCGGGAGGGGACCTCGCTGCGTGTGGAGGTGCACAACCCCGGCTTTCCGGTGAACGTGCGTCTTCGCCGGCCGGACGCCGACGACGCTCACGGGCGCGGGCTGCTCCTGGTCGATTCCATCGCGGAGTCCTGGCACTCCGGGCCCAGTCGCTTCGGCGGGACGGTGGTCGCCTTCCTGATGGCCGATGCGTGGCCTGCCTGAGGCGCAAGGTGACCGGGCGGAGCTGAGTGGAGGCAGGAGCCGGAGCCCGGAGAGGGCACGGGCACATCGTCCTGACGGCCCGGAGACGGTCCGGAGGCAGCGAAAAGCCCCCTTCCGGCGGAGGACCCGCAGGCAGGGGGCTTGTTCGTGGGCGCTTACTTCTTCTTGCCCTGGTTCTTCACGGCCTCGATCGCGGCCTTGGCCGCGTCCGGGTCGAGGTACGTGCCGCCCGGGTTCAGCGGCTTGAACTCGGCGTCGAGTTCGTAGGAGAGCGGGATGCCGGTCGGGATGTTCAGGCCCGCGATGTCGGCGTCGGAGATGCCGTCGAGGTGCTTGACCAGGGCGCGCAGGGAGTTGCCGTGGGCCGCGACCAGGACCGTGCGGCCGGTGAGGAGGTCGGGGACGATCGCGTCGAACCAGTACGGGAGCATGCGGACGACGACGTCCTTCAGGCACTCCGTCTGCGGGCGCAGCTCCGGCGGGAGGGTCGCGTAGCGGGCGTCGGAGAACTGGGAGTACTCGGCGTCGCGGTCCAGCGCGGGCGGCGGGGTGTCGTAGGAGCGGCGCCACAGCATGAACTGCTCCTCGCCGAACTCCGCGAGGGTCTGCGCCTTGTCCTTGCCCTGGAGGGCGCCGTAGTGGCGCTCGTTGAGGCGCCAGTGGCGGTGGACGGGGATCCAGTGGCGGTCGGCGGCCTCCAGCGCGAGCTGGGCCGTGCGGATCGCGCGCTTCTGGACGGACGTGTGGACCACGTCGGGCAGCAGGCCGGCGTCCTTGAGCAGCTCGCCGCCGCGCGTCGCCTCCTTCTCGCCCTTCGGGGTGAGGTTGACGTCCACCCAGCCGGTGAACAGGTTCTTCTCGTTCCACTCGCTCTCGCCGTGGCGGAGGAGGATCAGCTTGTACGGTGCGTCGGCCATGCTTCCGAGCCTAATCGACGCCCCGCACCGGCCGCGCGGGGCGCCCGAAGCACGGACGGTTGACGGGAAGTGTTAATTGAATGGCCCTCCGTGCCGGGATCTTCGTAAGTTGTGCTCACTGCTTCAGACGCTTACAGCCGTTTCGGGGGTCCCATGTCAGTCGCCGGTCTCAGACGTGCCGCGCGCGAGTCCGTCTCCGGGCTCCCCCGCGAGTTCTGGTGGCTGTGGACCAGCACCCTGGTCAACCGGCTCGGTGCCTTCGTCGCCACCTTCATGGCGCTGTACCTGACCATCGACCGCGGGTACTCCGCCTCGTACGCCGGACTGGTCGCCGCGCTGCACGGGCTCGGCGGGGTCATCTCCTCGCTGGGGGCCGGGGTGATGACCGACCGGCTCGGGCGGCGGCCGACGCTGCTCGTCGCGCAGGTCTCCACCGCGCTGTCCGTCGCGCTGCTCGGCTTCGTGCGGGACCCGGTCTCCATCGCGGCCGTCGCCTTCCTGGTCGGCATGGCGAGCAACGCCTCCCGGCCGGCGGTGCAGGCGATGATGGCGGACATCGTGCGGCCCGAGGACCGCGTCCGGGCCTTCTCGCTGAACTACTGGGCGATCAACCTCGGCTTCGCGATCTCGTCCATGGCGGCCGGTTTCATCGCCGAGGCCAGCTACCTCGCCGGGTTCCTGATCGAGGCGGGCATGACGATGGCCTGCGCCGTGCTCGTCTTCGTGAAGCTGCCCGAGTCCCGGCCGCGGGAGGGTGCCAAGGGTGACGTCGCCGGCGGGAGCGAGCCTGCCGTGTCGCTCGGGACGGTTCTGCGCGACGGGCGTTTCATGAGTGTCGTCGGGCTGTCCTTCCTCGTCGCGCTGATCTTCCAGCAGGCCTACGTGGGGCTGCCGGTGGCCATGGGTGAGGCGGGCTTCACACCGGCCGACTTCGGTCTGGCGATCGCCGTCAACGGCGTCCTGATCGTGGTCCTCCAGATTCCCGTGACCCGGTTCATCGAGCACCGGGATCCGCGCCTGCTGCTCGTCCTGTCGTCCCTGGTGGCCGGGTACGGCTTCGGACTCACCGCCTTCGCCGGGTCGGTCGGCGTGTTCGCCCTCACCGTGTGCGTGTGGACGCTGGCGGAGATCGTCAACGCCCCGATCCAGACCGGGCTGGTCGTCCGCCTCTCCCCGGCGCACGGGCGCGGGCGCTACCAGGGGATGTACACCATGTCCTGGGCGGTCGCGGCCCTCGTCGCCCCGCTGATGTCCGGCTTCGTCATCGACCACTGGGGCGCGCGGTGGCTGTGGGGCGTGTGCACGGTCGTCGGCACGGTGGCGGCGGCGGGGTACTGGGCGCTGATGCGGAACCTGCCGGAGGAGGAGGCGGTCATGTCCGAGGCGACGGCTTCCCGGGCGGCCGCCGAGGCCGAGGTCGGCGCCGCCTGACGCGGTCGCCCGCACCCCGTGCTCACGGGTGCATCCGCGCCCCCTTCAGCACCTTGTCCACCGCGTTCCTCGGCCCGTACACCGCGAGACCGACCAGGTCGAGTCCGGCGGTCGGCACGGCCCGTACCGCCGCGCGGTTGTCGCGGTCGTTGCCCGTGGTGAACAGGTCGGACGTGAACAGCGCGCGGGGCAGGGCGCGCGACAGCACGCGCGCGTGGGCGTTCGTCAGCGTCTCCTTGGTGCCCTCGAAGACCAGGACCGGCTGCCGGAACATCGGCAGGTAGCCGACCCCGTCGGCGTCCTCGTACGGCTCCCCGATCACCTCGGGGAACTGCGCGCCCAGGCCGCTGACCAGGAAGGCGGTCACGTTCAGGCGCTGCCAGGTCTCCAGGTCCTCACGGAGCAGGACGGCGATCTTGGTGTCGAAGCGGACGGGGGCGGCATCGGCGGTCTGTGCGTCGTGCGTGCTCATGGAGTGAGACTGCCGGTCGGCGTACGGCCGGGTCTTGTACGTTTTTTGCATGGCCGACCAGGACCAGCGGGACCAGCGGGACGTCTCCGCCTGGCGGCCCCGCGTCCCGGGCGTCGTCGAGGTCTTCCACGCCCACTTCACCGAGTACGCCTACCCGATGCACGTGCACGAGGCGTGGACGCTGCTGATCGTGGACGACGGGGCCGTGCGGTACGACCTGGACCGGCACGAGCACGGCACCCCGCACGACACGGTGTCGCTGCTGCCGCCCCACGTGCCGCACAACGGCTCCCCCGCCACCCCGGGCGGCTTCCGCAAGCGCGTCCTGTACCTGGACGCCTCCCGGCTGGGCGACGAGCTGATCGGGCCCGCCGTCGACGCTCCCGACCTGCGGGACCCGGTGCTGCGGCGGCGGGTCGGGCAGCTGCACACCGCGCTCGCCCTGCCCGGTGACGAGCTGGAGGCGGAGAGCCGGCTGACCCTGATCGGCGAGCGGCTGCACGCGCACCTGCGGCCCCGCCGCCGGGAGAGCCCGGAGCGCCGGGATCCCGTCCTCGCCCGCCGGCTGCGCGAGCTGCTCGACGAGCGGGTCGTCGCGGGGATCGGCCTGGAGGAGGCCGCCGCGCGGGTGGCCGCCCATCCCGCGCACCTGGTGCGGACGTTCAGCGGCGCGTACGGCATCGCGCCGCACCAGTACCTGATGTCCCGGCGGGTCGACCGGGCGCGGCGGCTGCTGCTCGCGGGGCACGCCCCGGCCGAGGTGGCCACGGCGACCGGTTTCTACGACCAGGCCCATCTGACCCGGCACTTCAAGCGGCTGGTGGGGACCACGCCCGGGCGCTACGGCACCAGCGGCCGATCCAGGCCCTGAGGACGCGTCAGTCCTCGCCGCGCTCGATCAGGTGCTGGAACGCCTCCAGGTTGCGCGTCGGCTCCCCGCGCGAGGTCCGCCACGCGTACTCCTTGCGGATGGCGGACGCGAAGCCCAGCTCCAGCAGGGTGTTGAAGGAGCCGTCGGCGGCCTCCAGGACCTGGCCGAGCAGGCGGTCGATCTCGTCGGCGGTGACGGCGGCCAGGGGGAGCTTCGCGGTGACGTAGACGTCGCCGAGGCGGTCGACGGCGTAACTCACGCCGTACAGCTTGAGGTTGCGCTCCAGGAGCCAGCGGTGGACGGCGCCCTCGTTCTCGTCGGGGTGGCGGATGACGAAGGCGTTGAGGGAGAGGGAGTGCCGGCCGAGGAGGAGGGAGACCGTCGTGGACAGCTTGCGGGTGCCCGGGAGCTTCACGACGTAGGTGCCGGGGCCGGGGCTCTCCCACTCCACCCCGGCGTCCTTCAGGGCGCCTTCGAGGACCGCCCGCGCTGCCTTCTGTGCCGCTGCCTCAGCCATGGTGGGAGCGTACGCGACGGCGGTGGGCCTGGATCGCGGCCGTGTAGACGTCGGCGGTCGCGGCGGCGGCGCTGTCCCAGCCGAAGGACTGGGCGTGCCGGGCGGCGGCCTCGCCCATGCGGGGGGTCAGCTCCGGGTTGTCGGCGAAATCGCGCAGCACGCGCGCGTACGCGGCGGGATCGTGCCCCGCGACGAGGCGTCCGGTGTGTCCGTCGCGCACGGCGACCGGCAGGCCGCCGACCGAGGCCGCGAGGACCGGCGTGCCGGCCGCCTGGGCCTCGATGGCGACCAGGCCGAAGGACTCGCTGTAGGACGGCATGACCAGCACCGACGCGGCCCGGAACCAGTCGGCGAGCTGCTCCTGGCCCACGGGCGGACGGAACCGTACGACGTCGGCGATGCCGAGCCGCGCGGCGAGCTTCTGCAGGCCCTCCGGTTTGGCGAGGCCGCTGCCGCTGGGGCCGCCGACGACGGGGACGACGATGCGGGAGCGCAGGTCGGGGCACTCGTCGAGGAGGACGGCGACCGCGCGCAGCAGGATGTCCGGCGCCTTGAGCGGCTGTATGCGGCCGGCGAAGAGCGGGATCAGCGCGTCCTGCGGCAGGCCGAGGCGGGCGCGGGCGGCGGCGCGGGCGTCCCCGGCCTGGCCGGGGGCGGGCTCACAGCCCTTGGGGAAGGGGCGGAAGCGGTCCAGGTTGACGCCGGGGTGGACGACGGCGACCTTGGCCGGGTCGGCGGCGTAGTGCCGGACCAGCTCGTCGGCCTCCTCGGCGGTGTTGGCGATCAGCCGGTCGGAGGCGGCGACGATCTGCGTCTCGCCGATGACACGGGCGGCCGGTTCGGGCGTGTCGCCGTCGGCCAGGCTGGCGTTCTTGACCTTGGCCATGGTGTGCATGGCGTGCACCAGGGGGGCGCCCCAGCGCTGGGCGGCGAGCCAGCCGACGTGGCCGGAGAGCCAGTAGTGGGAGTGGACCAGGTCGTAGTGGCCGGGGCGGTGGCCGGCCCACGCCTGCATCACGCCGTGCGTGAAGGCGCACAGCTGGGCGGGGAGGTCCTCCTTGGCCAGTCCCTCGTACGGGCCGGCGTCGACGTGCCGGACGAGGACGCCGGGGGCGAGCTGCACGGACGGCGGGAGTCCCCCCGAGGTCGCGCGCGTGAAGATCTCGACCTCGATGTTGATCGCGGCGAGGCGCTGCGCGAGTTCGACGATGTAGACGTTCATGCCGCCGGCGTCGCCGGTGCCGGGCTGGTGGAGCGGCGAGGTGTGCACGGAGAGCATGGCGACGCGGCGGGGCCTGCGCAGCAGCCTCAGCCGCCCGGTGGCCGCCGGTGAGCGACGCCCCAGCCTGCTGACGTACTGGCTCACGAGCCGTTCCTCCTCGCTGCGGGCATGCCGGTCGGAGGACACGCGCCGCCCTCCAAGGAGGCAGAACACCGGACGGCGGTGCTCCATTTCCGGTTTCCCGGCCTTTACCGAACCATTACCGTCAATCGATCAACCGTTCGACGACGTGACGCGTCACCGCGCCACCCGCGTCGCCCCATCCCGCGTCGCCCCATCCCGCGTCGCCCCATCCCGCGTCGCCCCACCCCGCACCGCGCCACCCGCGGGGGCGCCTACCCTCGTACGCATGCCCTCCCGCGCCACCGTCCGCTCCCACACGGCCCCCGTCGTGGGCACCGTCACGCGCGGGACGACGAACCCCAACCGGCTGCGCCGCATGGACCGCTGGATCGCGGCCACGCACGGCGCGGAACTGCGCCGCGCCGCCGACCCCGTCGCCGTCGACCTCGGCTACGGCGCGGCCCCCTGGACGGCCGTCGAGCTGCTGACCCGCCTGCGCGCGGTCGCCCCGCACGCGCGCGTGGTGGGCGTCGAGATCGACCCGGCGCGGGTGGCGGCGGCCGAACCGTACGCCCGCGCGGGGCTCGTCTTCCGGCACGGCGGCTTCGAGGTCCCCCTCTCCCGCCGGCCCCTGCTCATCCGCGCGGCGAACGTGCTGCGCCAGTACGACGAGGGTGAGGTGGCCGCCGTCTGGCAGCGGCTGTGCGCGCGGCTCGCGCCGGCGTCCGGGCACGGGCGCGGCGGTCTGCTCGTCGAGGGGACCTGCGACGAGATCGGGCGCCGGCACGTGTGGGTGGCGCTCGGCCCCGAGGGGCCGCGAACGGTCACCTTCGCGACCCGGCTCGCCTCCCTGGACCGCCCCTCCGACCTGGCGGAACGGCTGCCGAAGGCGCTCATCCACCGCAACGTCCCCGGCGAGCCCGTGCACGCCTTCCTGCGCGACTTCGACCGCGCCTGGGCCGCCGCCGCGCCCTACGCCGCCTACGGAGCCCGCCAGCGCTGGATACGGGCGGTGCGGGACCTGACGGCCGACTGGCCGGTGGCGGACGGGCCGGCGCGGTGGCGCCAGGGCGAAGTGACGGTGCGGTGGGAGGCGTTGGCGCCGCGCGCCTGAACCGGACACCCCCCGGGCCCCGGACAGATGGCCGGGAACGATCTCCCTGCGGCGTTCGTCACACAGCGGGGGAATCGTCGTACGGCGAGGCAGAAGGGGGGAAGGAGGAGGGAAGCACGACCTCTGTCGCTTTCCGCGCCGGCGTGGCACGATCCCCCAGGCGACCTATGTTACTGACGGTTAATCAGTTTGGGGGCGAGGTATGCGTACGGGGAAGCATGGCTTGATGACCGCTGCCGTGACCGTGGTCTGCGCGGTCACCGTGCTCGCGGCACCGGGCACGGCGTTCGCGGATCCAGGGCCGGTACCCGCGCCCGGACCCGGCACCCCCAGCGCCTCACCGGCCCCGTCCGCCACCCCCGGCAAGGACCTGGAAGCCGTACGCGAGAAGCTCGACAAGCTCTACCGCGCGGCGGCGTCCGCGACGGACGAGTACAACGCCGCCGAGGAGAAGGCGGACAAGCAGTCCACCGAGCTGGTCGAACTGGCCAAGAAGATCGTCAAGGGCCAGGAGAAACTGGACCGGCTGAAGGACCGCGCGGGCGCGGCGGCCCGCTCCCAGTACCGCACCGGCGGCCTGCCCGACGAGGCCAAGCTGATGCTGAGCGACGACCCCGAGGACTTCCTCGACGGCACCGGCCGGGTGATCCAGGGCCAGCGCGCGACCAAGGGCCTGCTCGGCGAGATGACGCGCGCCCAGGAGGACCTCAAGGCGTACGAGGCGGACGCCTCCGCCCAGTTCGAGAAGCTGGAGGCGAACCGCAAGGCCAAGGCCACCGCCCAGAAGAAGATCGAGAAGCAGATCAAGGCGGCCGAGAAGCTGGAGTCCGAGCTGGAGAAGGACGAGCGGGAGCGCCTCGCCCGCCTGGAGCGGGAGGCCCAGGCCAGGGCCCAGACCGCCTGGCTCGACTCCGGCATCGTCAAGGACCTGGACGCCGACGCGACCGAGCAGGGCCGCAAGGCGGTCGCGTACGCCACCGCCCAGGTCGGCAAGCCGTACCAGTGGGGCGCCGAGGGCCCGAAGGCGTACGACTGCTCCGGCCTGACCTCGCAGGCGTGGGTGGCGGCCGGGACGGCGATCCCGCGCACCTCGCAGCAGCAGTGGAAGCAGCTCCCGCGCGTCGACGTCGAGGACATGCGCCCCGGCGACCTGATCATCTACTTCGACGACGCCAGCCACGTCGGCATGTACATCGGCGACGGCTCCGTCGTGCACGCGCCGCGCCCGGGGCGCGCGATCACCGTCGCGGGGGCGGGCACGATGCCGATCCTCGGAGTGGTCCGCCCGGACACGGGCGCGGGCGCGGGTGCGGACGCCGACACGGGCAAGGGCACGGCACCGTCGGACTGAAGCCTGACGCCAGCGGTCTGAAGCCTGACGCCGTCGGACTGCAGCCTGGCACGTCGTTGTGAGGCGGGTCACGCCGCCCCGGCCGGGAGCGTGAAGGGGGCCACGTGACCCAGTCCACGCCGGGCACCCCGCCCCGCGTGACGTTCGTCATCCCGCGCGCCCGGTCGACGTGTCCAACTGCGGTACATAACGCGGCATATGACAGTGGCCGATGGCCGTCCGGCGTGTTCTGGACCATTCCGAAGTGGCGCCGTCACCCGCTATGGTCCCCGTCGGTGGGTCGAGGTCCCTCGCCCCGCCATGCCCTCGGGGGGAGGGAAGGAAGCAACGACGATGCCCGTACCCGTACCGCGGCCCAGGGCGATCCCGGCCGTGGAGTGCGGTCAGGCGCCCGCCGCGTCCCCGGACAGCGGCACCTCAAGGAAGCAGGCCGCGCCCGGGACGCCCCCGGCCCAGAACCCCATCAGCCCCATCAGCCCCACCAGTCAGCGAGAGACCACCACGGAGAAGCGCGAGGAGACCACGGACCGGACCAGGGACCGGCGCGAGAGCACCTTCCCCACCAACCTGACGGTGCTGCTGATCGAGGACGACCCCGGCGGCTCGCCGATCGTGCCCGACCTGCTCGACCAGGCCGGCAAGCCGATCCGTGTCCGCACCGCCCGCAACCTCACCGAGGCCGGACGGCTGCTGACCGACGACGTCCACTGCATCCTGCTGGACCTCGCCCTGTCGGCCCCCGCCCCGGCCCCGGTCCGCCCGGGCCCCGACGGCGACGCCCCCCGCGAGGGGGACGACGAGCTGGCGGTGCTGCGGCACGTACTGGAGCTGGCACCCCGGCACGCCGTGCTGGCGCTCACGTCCTCCAGCGACGCCGAGCGCGGCGCGGAGGCCGTGGCGGTCGGCGCCCAGGACTACCTGTTCCGCGACGAGCTGGACGGCCGGCTGCTGAGCCGGGCGATCCGCTACGCCGTCGAGCGCAAGCGCTCCGACTCGGCGGAGCGGCGCCTGGCCGAGGGCCGGCTGCGGGCGCAGGAGAACCGCCGCCTGGAGCGCGGTCTGCTGCCGACCCCGCTCCTGGAGGGCTCCTCGCTGCGCTTCGCCGCCCGCTACCGCCCGGGTCGTTCCCGCGCCCTGCTCGGCGGTGACTTCTACGACGTCGTCCGCACCCCGGACGGCACCGTGCACGCCATGATCGGCGACGTCTGCGGGCACGGCCCGGACGAGGCGGCGCTCGGCGTGGAGCTGCGGATCGCCTGGCGCGCGCTGACCCTGGCGGGGCTGTGCGGCGACCAGCTGCTGGGCACGCTCCAGCAGGTGCTGGAGCACGAACGCGCCCACGACGAGATCTTCGCGACCCTGTGCGCCGTGGACATCTCCCCGGACGGCCGCCGGGCCGGCCTGTGCCTGGCCGGGCACCCGTCGCCCCTGATCTCCGGCCCGGGCACGCCCGCGCGGCTGCTGCCCTACGACAACAACGGCCCGGCGCTCGGACTGCTGCCGGGCGCCCGCTGGCCGCGCATGCAGGTGGAGCTGGGCGCCGAGTGGAGCCTGATGCTCTACACCGACGGCCTGATCGAGGGCCACATCGGCGAGGGCCGGGAGCGGCTCGGCCAGGACGGCATGGTGGAGATGGTCCGCCGCCAGCTCGCCGAGGGCCTGCGGGGCGAGCAGTTGCTGAGGGCGGCCGTCAACGAGGTCCGCGAACTCAACGGCGGCGAGCTGGCCGATGACGTAGCGGTGGTCCTGCTGGACCGGACGGCCTGAGCCGCAGCCCGGCCCGGGCTGCCCGGCCCAGGCTGCGCGACTCGGGCGCGCGCCGGGCCGGCGTCGCGTCAGCGTCCGCCGTTGTACGGACCGTAGGGGCCGTCGCTGCTGGAGCCGCGGCGGGCATTGCGCCCGCCGCCCGGCAGGCCGCGCAGCGCGGGCCGTACGTCGACCATGTACACGATCGTCGCGATGAGGCCGATGATCGGCAGGAACGACAGGATGTTGAAGATCAGGTTCACCACGAAGGCGAGCCCGAGGATGATCAGCCAGAACGGCTTGGTCTTCTTGTCGGCCGCTCGGTAGGCGTCCTCGCGGCGCGTGGCGGCGTCGATCAAAGCGAAGCCGCTGAAAAGGATCAGGGCGATGCTCAGCAGCCACATGAAGCCTGCGAACCCCTGCATCAGCACAACGTCCACCACCAGACTCGGGTCGTCCTTACGCGGTCACCGTACCCGGAGAACGGGCCGGGCACCCCAGAGGTGCCCGGCCCGGTCCCCACGGTCCGTGTCACGCGCCCCTACTTGGCGGGCGGCGTCGTCTTCTTCGCCGTGCCGGTGGTGCTCTTCTTGGCCGGAGCCTTGCGCGGCGCCGGGGCCTTCCTGGCCGCGGCGGACTTCTCCTCCGTGACCTCGACCTGCTCGGCCTTGGCGGGCTTGGCGGGCTCGACGGCGATGGCCAGCTCCTCCACCTCCTCGGCGACGTCCTCGATGCTGTCGGCGGCCTGGCCGCGCCAGGTGCGCACGGCGTGCTCGCCGCGCTCGGCGACCTTCTCGTAGGTCTCGCGGGCCTTGACGGCGTACTCGGCGGCGACGCCGACCGAGCGCAGCGCGAGGTCCTGGGCGGTCTCGCCGAGCTTCTTGAAGTCGGCGTCGAGGTTGCCGAAGAGCTCGTTGGCCTTGGCCTGGAGGGTGCCCTGCGTCTCCTTGACGCGAGCCGTCGCCTTTTCCTGGACGGCCTTCGGGTCGGTGTTGCGCACGGCCTCGATCCGGGCCGGTGCCTCGGCGCGCAGCTGCTCCACCAGCACCGGCACCTTCCTGGCCTGCTGGAACGCCAGGTCGGCGGTGCCCGCGGCGAAGTAGAGCGGCGTCGGGTCGCTGAGGGTCTTGCGCAGGTCGTCGGTGATGGCCATGGTGATGGTCCTCCGGAAATCGCGTTCTGCTGAGGGTTTGTGTGGTGGTCCCGCGCCCGGCCGGCTACTCGCTCCCGCTACCCGGCCGTCTGCTGCGGGCCGGCGTCGCTGCCGCCGGTCGTACGGGGGCGGTGGCCGGATATGGAGTCACCGCCGTCGGGGAGGCCGTGCGCCGGTCTGCCCACCGGTCCGTCCAGCGATCCGTCCGCCGGTTCGTCCAGCAATCCGTCCGCCTGTCCGTCCTGGGCCGCCGCCGCCCGGTCGTCGGCCGGGTCGGTCCCGAACCCGTTCTCCTTGCGGAACGACTCGTAGATCTGGAGCAGCACCTGCTTCTGCCGCTCGTTCAGCGAGGGGTCGGCCAGGAGGACCGCACGCGTCTCCACGTCGTCCCGGTCCCGCTCGGCGTCGAGGATGCCGGCGCGCACGTAGAGCGTCTCGGCGGAGATCCGCAGCGCCTTGGCGACCTGCTGGAGCACCTCCGCGCTCGGCTTGCGCAGCCCGCGCTCGATCTGGCTCAGGTACGGGTTGGACACGCCCGCGGCGTCGGCGAGCTGCCGCAACGACAGCTGCGCGTTGCGCCGCTGCTCGCGCAGGTACTCACCGAGATTGCCGACGTTGAGCGAGGCCATGCCTCCACGATGCACCACCCTGCTAACTATTGCAAGCACATGCTTGCAATAGTGTGCCTCCCGGGACTCCTGGGCCTTCCCCGCCGCCCCGCACCTACCCACTTTTTTGTGCGTACTTGGCAGCGCGCCCGGGCGGGCCGAAGCTGAGGGAGCAGGGAGCAGGTGGGACTCACGAGACCGCGCGGGTGGCGGCCTCCGGTCCCGCCAGCCTGTCCAGCCGCCGGTGGCCCCAGTCGGAGAGGGGGGAGAGGGCCTCGGCGAGGTCGCGGCCGAAGGCGGTCAGGGAGTACTCGGTCTTCAGGGGAAGCACGTCGTACACCCGCCGGTCCACCAGACCGTCCTCCTCCATCTCGCGCAGCGCCTGGGTCAGCACCTTCTCGGTGAGGCCGGGCACCCGTCGGCGCAGTTCGGCCGGCCGGTGCGGGCCGGACTCCAGCAGCCACAGCAGCGTGGTCTTCCACTTGCCCTCGATCACGGCGATCGCGGCGGTCACCCCACAGACGTCCGGGTCCTGGCGTCGGTGCGCCATGCCGTGCCCCCTTCCTCAGCAGTTGCCTCACAACCATTCTTCACGTTACGGGAGTTCGAGCATGTCCGTGCACACCGACCACCAGCCCGCCGCCACCGCCGTCACCGTTCTCGGGCTCGGTCCGATGGGCCGGGCGCTGGCCTCCGCGTTCCTGGCCGCCGGGCTGCGCACCACCGTCTGGAACCGCACCCCGGGCCGGGACGGCGACCTCGTCGCGCGGGGCGCGGTCTCGGCGTCGTCGGCCGAGGAGGCCGTCGCCGCCTCCCCGCTGACCGTCGTCTGCGTGGTGAACTACGACGCCTCGGACGCCGTACTGCGCCAGGACGCCGTCACCGCCGCCCTCAAGGGCCGTACGGTCGTGAACCTGAGCGCCGACACCCCCGCGCGGGCCCGGGACACGGCCGAGTGGGCCGACCGGCACGGCGTCCGCTACCTGGACGGCGCGATCATGACCCCGGCCCCCACCATCGGCACGGACGACGCGGTGTTCCTGCACAGCGGCCCCGAGGAGCTGTACGAGGAGCACCGGCCCGCACTCGCGGCGCTCGGCGGCACCCACACCCACCTCGGCGAGGACCCCGGGCGGGCCGCCGCCTACGACATCGCCCTGCTCGACATCTTCTGGACGGCGATGGCGGGCTACACGCACGCCCTCGCGGTGGCCCGCGCGGAAGGCGTCACCGGCGCGGAACTCGCCCCGTTCGCCCAGGGCATCGCCGCGATCCTGCCGCCGCTGTTCACCGAGTTCGCGGCCGACACCGACGCGGCCACGTACTCCGGCGAGCTGAACCCGATCACGTCGGCCGCCTCGACCATGGCCCACGTCGTCCACGCCTCCGAGGCGCACGGCATCGACGCGAGCCTGATGCGGGTGATCGAGGGCCAGGCCCGCCGTGTCATCGCCCGCGGACACGGCGCGGACGGGTACACCCGCGTCGTGGAGGTCATCGCCGGCCGGTGACGGGGAGCCCTCCGGGAGGGGGAGCGTGCCAGGGCGGGAAGGGCCGGCGACCGGGCGGGCGGTCGGCCGGCCTCAGAACGGCAGGGGCCGTCCGTGCACCACGTCCAGCCGGGACACCGCGCGGGTGAGCACCACGTAGAGCCGGTGCAGCCCCCGTCCCCCGGGCCCCTCCGCGTCCACGATCGCCGCAGGTTCGACGGCGACGACGTGGTCGTACTCCAGGCCCTTGACGGCCCCCGCCGGCACCACGGCCACCGCCGCTCCCAGGGCCTCGGCGCCCACCGCCCCGATCCCGGCCGCGCCGAGGGCCTCCCGCAGCCGGGGCACGTCCGGTTCGGCGGCGACCACGGCGACGGAGCCCTCCCCGCCGAGGGCGGCCCGTACGGTCTCGACGACCGTGTCCACCACCCGGCCGGGCGCCACCGGACGCATCGTCAGTTCCCCGTCCCGGCGCAGGGAGGTGGCCGCCGGCACGTCCACGTCGAGCCGCGCCAGCAGGCGGTTGGCGAGGCCGACGACCGCCTCGGGCACCCGGAACCCGGTGGTGAGCGGCACCACGGCCGCGTCCGGCCGGCCCAGGTGGGCCAGGACCGTCCGCCAGGACCGCGCGGCCCACGGGGTGGTCCCCTGGGCCAGGTCGCCGAGGACGGTGAGCGAGCCGAAGGCGGCCCGGCGGCCGATGGCCCGGCACTCCATCGGGGAGAGGTCCTGGGCCTCGTCGACGACGATGTGCCCGTGGCCCGCGGGGTGTTCGAGCAGCCCCGCGACCTCGTCCAGGAGGACCAGGTCGGCCGCGGACCAGCGGGCCGACCGCCACGAGCGCGGCGGCCGGGCCCACCGCACCGCCGCCCGCTCGTCGGCGTCCAGCAGCCCGTCGGCGGCCCGCGCCAGTTCGCCGGGGTCGCCGAGGAGCCGGGCGAGGACCTCCTCGGGGCGCACCCGGGGCCACACGGCCTCGACGTACGCGGTGACCGGCCGGGCGCGTTCGATCCGGCGCGCCCACGTGGTGGTCCGCGGCCCGCCGCGCCGCTCGGCCCGGTCCCGCACGTGCCGCACGATCCGGGCCCGCACCCGCTCCCGGCCCACGGTGTACGGCGGTTCCTCGTCCCGTACGTCCGCCACGATCCGGGCCAGTTCACCGGCCGGGACCCGCCAGCGGTACGAGCCGTCCGGCACGGCGAGGTCGCCGGCGGCGTCGGCGGTCACCCGCGCGTACAGGGCGCGGCGCAGCACCTCGGCCATCCGGGCGTCGTGCTTGACGCGGGCGGCCCGCTCGCCGTCGGCCCCGGTGACCGGGTGCCGGGCCAGCTCCCGCGCGAGCGTGGACTGCCGTACGCCCGTCTCGCCGAGGGCGGGCAGCACCTCGGCGATGTAGGAGAGGAAGGTCGGGTTGGGGCCGAGGATCAGCATGCCGCCCCGCTGGACGCGCTGGGGGTGGGTGTAGAGCAGGTAGGCCGCCCGGTGGAGTCCGACGGCGGTCTTGCCCGTGCCCGGGGCGCCCTGGACGCAGAGCGTGGCGGTGAGGTCGGCGCGCACGAGGTCGTCCTGCTCGGGCTGGATGGTGGCGGCGATGTCGCGCATCGGGCCGACGCGGGGCCGTTCGATCTCCCGGGCCACGATGTCGCTCGCCCGGGACTCGCCCCGGTCCAGGTGCTCGTCCTCCAGTCCCGTGAGGTCCGCGGAGTCCCCGCGACCGCCGGGCGCCCACCCGAAGCGGCGGCGGACGGCGACACCGCGCGGGTCGGCGGCGGATGCCTGGTAGAAGGCGCGGGAGACCGGGGCGCGCCAGTCGACGACGAGGGGCGGGGCGGCGGGGTCCTCGGTGATCCGCAGCCGGCCCAGGTGGTAGGTCTGCCCGGCGTGGTCGCCCTCGGCCCCCGCAGCCGCCTCATCACCCCCGCCCGGGCCGGTGTCACCACCACCGCCCGGGCCGGCGAAGTCCAGCCGCCCGAAGAACAGGGGCCCCTCGGGCAGTTCCCGCAGCGCCTCGGCCCGGCTGCGCAGCCGGTGTCCGAGGACTTCGGCGTCGGCACCGGAGGCGGAGACGTCCTCACCGGTGACGACCTGGTCCCGGGCGCCGTCGACCATGGCGGCGAGGGCGGCGCGGCAGTGCTCGTGGTGGGCGCGTTCCTGGGCGAGGGCGTGCCGGAGTGCGGGCTCGGGTGAGGTCATTCCAGCGAGCGTACCGGAATAGCGTTACCTAGTTAAATTTCTTACTCAGTTATCCTCATGTACCGGCCACCTGGCTACCGGGCTCCCCGACTACCCGGCTCCCCGGCCACCCGGCCACCAGCGAATCGCGGCAGTCCCGACGCCAGCGTCCCGAAGGCCCGCTCGGCCGCCGCCACGGCATCCCGCCGCACGTCCGCCGCCCGCTCCCCGGCCGCGATCCGCCGCCAGTTCTCCCTCGCGAGCACCCGCTGTACGGCGATGATCTGGCCGGCCGCCAGCCTGGCCTCCAGGTCGCCGCCGAGGGCCTCCGCGAGCGCGGCCTCCGAGCGCTCCAGGTGCGTGTGCAGCCGGGCGACCAGGGCGGGGGTGCCGTAGAGCAGCCGGTGGAAGGCGAGCACGCCGGGATCGTCGCTGAGCCCGGTCACCGGGTCGAACCGCTCCAGCCCCGCCAGGAAGTGCCGCCGCAGCGCGTCGAGCGGGGCCGGCCCCCGCCCCGCGACCCGGGCCGCCTCGCCCTCGTGGTCGGCGATGCGGTGCAGGACGAGGTCCTCCTTCGCCGGGAAGTACCGGAACAGCGTCGGCTTGGACACCTCGGCCGCGGCGGCCACCTCCGCGACGGACACCGCGTCGAACCCCTTCTCCACGAAGAGCCCGATCGCCACGTCCGACAGCGCCTGGAACATCCGCTGCCTCTTGCGTTCGCGCAGGCCGGGCTCGGTCGGCTCAGTCATGGGGCGAGCCTACGCACTCCTCCCGCCGCGTGCGGCCGACGGCTCCAGGGGGCCCGCCACGTCCCAGAGCGTGCCGAAGAACGCGCGCCTGCGGGCGACGACCTCGCGTCCCAGGTCACTGTCGTACCGGCTCCAGCGGGTCAGCAGCGAACCGTGTCCGATGAGGTCGAGCAGCTGGTCACCGTCGAGGTCCGGGCCCGACGGCCCGGGGCCCGGTGTCCGGTACTCGTCCGGCCTCACGTCGAGTTTGTCGTAGATCCCCTCGAACACGACCTCGTCTCCGACGACGTACAGCTTGAGGAAGGGCGACATGTGCACCGTGCGGAACTCGACGGACAGCGTGCCCTGGTCCTTGCGGGCCATCCTGGCGCGCATCGTCCGCAGCCCGCGCTCGTACCCGGCGATCTTCTCGACCAGGTGGCGGCGGAAACCCGGAGCGTCCGCCAGCCTGCCGTCCGCGTCCCGGACCAGGCCGGGAACCTCGATGGGGCGGGTGAAGTCGGGGACCAGGATGCGGACCGCCACGGACCTCGACGGGTCGGGCGGCAGTTCCTCCAGCACTCTCCTCAGCGGTTCGACGAAGGTCTCCCCGGTGAAGCACATGCCCCACAGCTCGACCTCACCGCCCCGCCTCAGCGTCTGCGCGCACTCCTCCATCAGCCGGTCCGCCGTGACGTCCTCGCCCGACTGCGGACGCAGCCGCGCGGTCAGCTCCCCGACCTCCGCGCTCAGCTGCCGGACGGTCTCGTGCAGGTGCCGCGTCCCCTCCCGCTGGGCGTCGTGCGCCGTGTTCAGCCGCAGCACCTCGGCGTAGAGCACGTAGCCCACGATGCTGAGCAGCGCCCCGCCGATGTAGGTCTTGCCCTGCAGTGCGTCACCGACCGGCTTGACGAACTGCGCCACCAGGCCGACGCAGAAGACGGCCAGCAGCAGCCCCTTGGTCACCGTCGTCTCGGCACGACTCCATCGCGCCGCCATTCTGCCGCCCAGCGACGACCTGCCCTCAGACACCAAGTCCCCCCACTGGCGCACCGGTTGGAGCGAGCCAGCCAATGATGACCGCTGCGGCGGCGGACAGGAAGAGGACGGCGGGCGCCTCATCCCCGCGTGCCGTGCCACTCCCGCAGGGCTTCCACGATCCGGTCCCGGCCCGGCACGTCGACCAGCCGCAGCGGCTCACGGGCCCGCCGTGCCGCCCGCTCGATCCGGTCGGCGGCGGCGTGGAAGTGGCCCGTGCCCGCGCCCTCGGGCAGGTCGAGGGCCGCCCGCATGACGTCGGGGAAGACCGACTGCGCGTGCTCGAAGGCGATGAAGACGGGAAGGTCCTCGTGCAGGCCCGCGGTCAGCTCGGTCAGCCCCGCCTCCGTCATGGCCCCGGCCCACAGCTCCGTCATCCGCTCCTGCTCCTCCTTGCCGTACCCCATGCGCACCAGGTGGGTGGCGAGGTCGTGCAGTGGATCGCCGAGTATCGCCAGCTCCCAGTCGATGACCGCGAGCCGCCGGCCCCGCACGACGACGTTGGCCCGGTGCACGTCCGTGTGCAGGAGCCGGAAAGGGCGGGAGGACCGGCAGCGGTGACTGGCGGCGAACCGCGCCATCGCGTCCTCGGGGACGCCGGCGGCGTCGAAGAGAGCGCCGAAGCGGTCCCGGTTCGGCAGGTGCACCCGCTCCTGCGTGAAGCGGACCAGCCAGTCCAGGAAGCCCTGGCTGTCGCCGTCCCGCGGCCAGCCGTCGGGGCGGGCGGGCAGTTCCGCCACGGGCACCCGGGCGGTGCGGACGAAGAACGACGCGAAGGAGCCCATGAGTTCCTCGTCCACGGCCGCCGTCCCGCCGCTGTCGCCGAGCGTCCGGCCGGGCCGGTACCGGTGGACGGAGCCCTCCCCCAGGTCGGCGAGGCAGGGCGGCACCTCCCGGAGGTACCGGCAGACGACGCCGAGCACCTCCGCCTCCCTCGGCCAGATGCGCGGCACCACCTCCACGGCCGGCAGCGGGACGCGGTACTTGAACCGCGTGAACGGTACGGCGCCCAGCAGCAGCGCCAGCACCAGGCCCGAGCGCCGTACGTAGTTGATGTTGTGGTGTCCGCGCACCACCTCGCCCCTGCCACGGAGCCTGCGCGACTCCACGAGCTGTTGCACGAGCGCTGTGCGCGCCCGGTGGTGCAGACGGTGCATGGCCGGAGAGTAGCGCTCCCGGTCCCTCGGACGGACCGGGCGCCCCAGGTGTCGGGGCGGGGCCCTACCGGGCCCGGTGGTGCAGCAGGTCCAGCAGCGGCGCGAAGGAGCCGACGACGGTGTCGGCGCCGGCATCGGCCAGGAGTCTCGCCTTGCGCTCGTCGCGCCCGTAGCCGAGGAAGGGCACGTTGGCCCGCCGGGCCGCTTCGCAGTCGGACGGGGAGTCGCCGATGAACAGCGAGGCGGAGGGCGCGGCCCCCAGGGCGTCGAGGGCCCGGACCAGCGTGTGGGGATCGGGTTTGAGCAGCCGCAGCTCCTCGGTGCGGCCGTAGATGTGCGGGGCGAAGCTCGGCAGCAGGCCCCGCCCGGAGAGATAGGCGCGCACCACGCGCGGGGAGTTGTTGGTGGCGACGGCCAGCCGTACGCCCACCGCCCTCCAGGTCCGGATCAGCGGATCGGCGTAGGCGGTCGGCAGGGCGGAGGCGGTCGCCCGCAGTTCCTCCTGGGTGAGGCGTTCCTCCAGTTCCCCGACCAGGCCGCGGGGGTACCGGCGGTCGACCGCGCGCAGCACCGCGTGCGGGTCCGGGGACTCCCGTTCCCCGGCCGTCAGCAGCCCGCGCGGTCCGCGGTGCTCCAGCCAGTCGACCAGGCCGGCCGCCACCTGTTCCGCCCGGTGCCCCGCGAACAGGCGGCAGATCGGCCCGTCGAAGTCCCACAGCACGAAGCGGGCGCCGCTCACCAGCCGCCCGAGGTTGTCCGTGGCCGGCTCCGGCCCGGTCCGCGTCGCATCAGAAGTCACTAGGAGAGTGTCATGTCCGAGGTGATGGTTTCCCAGAGGGCGTCGAACCACTTCTGTGATTCCGCCACGAACATCGCGTCCCGGTGCCCCGCCCGCTTCAGGTAGGAGAACAGCAGCGACTGGGAGCCCAGGGCGTCGTACATCTCCAGCGTCCGGCTCTCGTACTCCTCCTCGCGGCGGGTCAGCATGTAGTAGCCGAGCAGCGCCTCCTCGCCGTTGAGCAGGTAGAGCTTCATCGGCGGGGTGAAGGGCAGCGCGCGGAAGGCGACGCGCACGTCGACGCGATGGGTGGAGCGCACGGCGTGCAGGTTGTGCTGGAGGACGCGGGCCTGGGCGTTGCGCATCTGGAGCCAGCGCTGGTGGACCGGGTCGTCGTCCTCGTGCTCGACCAGGACGGGGAAGGCCAGCACGATGTCGCGGGACGGCATCAGGACGCGGAAGTCGATGGACTCGGGCCGGATGCGGCCCTCGTGGATGAGGCGGAGCGGCTCGCTGAGGGCGAGCATCAGCGTCTCGGAGGTGTGGCACACGACGTCGACCTTCACGTGCGGCGCGGAGAACGCCTCCGACAGCCGCGGCCCGAGCGCCACCATCGTCGGCTGCGGCTCGCCCCGGGACGTGGCGGGCTCGGCGATGCGGGGCGGGCTGCCCTTGCTGACGTTGGTCAGCAGGCCGTCCTCCTGGAGTGCCCGCAGGGCCTGGCGTACGGTGCCGCGCTCCACGTGGAACTCGTCGGCCAGCTCGGCCTGGGTGGGCAGGCGGTCGCCCGCCTTGAGGTCTCCCCCGCGGATCCGCTCCCGCAGGATCTCGGCGATCTCCTGGGACGAGAGCCTTCTGCCGCCGTTCACGGACACGTTCTCCTGAGTCACGACCAAACGCTACAACTTCGACCTACCTATCGGGAGTTGTTTGAAACTTGTTTATAGGTAGCAGCCAAGTGGGGACAACCTAGGCAGAGTTGGTTGCCAACTCGGCTCAGTTGGCGGAGGTCTCGCCGCCCCGAGCTTCCGAAGGGGGAAAGCCCATGCCCGTCCTCGCACTCGTCTCCGCGCTCCTCGTCGTCACCTTCGAGCAGATCGTCCAGTGGAAGTACGGCACCTCCGGCATCGTCGGCCTGCTCCTGCTCACCATCGGCATCAAGGCCAAGAGCCCGTCGGTCAGCTCCACCGGAGCGGTGGTGCTGGCCCTGCTGGTCGCGGGCCCCGCGCTGTGACCCGGGGATGATCACGCGGTGAGCAGCAGCTCGGAGCTGATCGTCTCCCACAGCGCGTCGAACCACAGCCGCGACTGCTTCACGAACACCCCGTCCCGCAGGCCCCCGGCCTGCCCGAACGCGAACAGCGTCGAACGGATGCCCTCCGCGTCGTACATCTCCATCGGTTCGTGGTCGATCTCCTGCTCACGCCGGCTGAGGGTGTAGTACGCGAAGAGGGCCTCCGTGCCGTTGAGCAGGTACAGCTTCACGGGCGGCGTGAAGGGCAGCGCGCGGAAGGAGACCCGCACGTCGATGCCGTGCGTGGCCCGCAGGCCCAGCAGGTTGTGCCGGAGCACCCGGCCCTGGGCGTTGCGCATGGCCAGCCACCGCTCGTGCACCGCTCCCCCGTCCCCCCGGCCCCCCACCGCCACCGGGAAGGCAAGGTCGATGTCGCGGCCCGGGAGCAGCACCCGGACGTCGATCTTGGCCGGTTTCAGTCGCCCCGCGTGGATCTCGCGCAGCGGTTCGCCGAGGGCGAGGGTGAGGGAGACCGCGGTCAGGCACAGGGCGTCGATCTCGACGTGGGGTGCGGCGAAGGCCTCGGCGATCCTGGGCGCGAGGGCGGCCGTGGTGGGCATCGGCGGTGCCAAGGGCCCGGTCAGCGGGCCGCCCGGGTCGGGTGCGACGGTCGCGGGGCTCCCTTTGGACACGTTGGTGAGCAGCCGCTCCGACCGGAGGATGCGCAGGGCCTGGCGGACGGCGCCGCGCTCCACGCCGAACTCGTCGGCCAACTGGGCCTGCGTGGGCATGCGCTGGCCCGGCTGCAGCCGACCGGACCTGATCCGGGCGCGCAGTTCGTCGGCCACCTCGCGATGCGTTCTCTGTGGCCGCTGCGGTCTCTTCCGCCCATTGACGGGGGCATGTTCCGGCTCCACGGCCAAACACTACAACTTCCCGCCATCTTTGGGCAGTTCGAGGAAAGGTGGTTATGAGACGCACCCAAGTGGCAATAAGTACAGTGAAGTTGGCAGCCAACTTGAGCAACGTGGTCGAGCCTCTCGGGGGTTGGCCACCACGGTGTCAGGGGGTCCACCATGCCGCTCATCGCCATCGTCGTCGCCGCTCTGGCCATCGGGTTCGAGCAGCTCGTGCAGTGGAAGTACGGGCCGATGGGCATCATCGCGTTCGTCGCGCTGTCCATCGGCATCAAGGCGAAGAACACCATGATCGGCGGTGTGGGCGCGGTGATCCTCGTGATGCTGCTCGCCCAGTCCGGCTGAAGAGACGTACTGCTGTCCGGGCCCTTCTCCGGAGGGGAGCCAGGGGCCCGGACGGTCAGTCAGCACCACCGCACGACAACCACAACCACAACCACAACCGAACAGCGGCACCACAACCGAAGAGCACGCGCTACGGATGCGCGCACCCACCGTCACCGGCAGAAGGGAGCCGGCTCAGAACATGTCCGGGCACCAAGGCCGCCTGGACGTACGCAGCAGGGCGTCGGCCACACGGGCGGCGCCCGCTCGTTCTTCCCGGACCCGGCCGAGCGCGGCCAGCCGCACGGCCGACTCGTCGCCCAGCCACAGCGCCGCCAGCTCCCCCACGTCGAGCACCAGGTGGGCGCTCTCGGTGGTCGCCGTGCAGGACGCCCCGTCCGGCCCGGCCTCCAGCCGCCACCGCCCGCCGCTCGTCCCTCCCCCGCTCTCAGGTCCGCTCGAGCGGGGGGACCCCCATCGGTCCACGACCTCCAGCACCAGCGACCCCCGCCCCTCGTACGTCCGCGCCTCCAGCGCCCGTACGACGTCCAGGATCCGCACCCACAGCCAGTCGGCCTGCGTGGTGATCCTGGCCGCGCGCGGGTCCGGCAGGAGGTGCGGGAGCAGGTCGTCGGGGGCCCGCCAGCCGCTCTTCACCGTCGTGACCCAGTCGATCGAGAACAGGTAGCTCCACAGGGCGCGCTCGGCGGCCGGCGTCACCGCCAGCAGCCACTGGACGGTCACCGTGTTCAGCGGCTGCTTGGCGTCGCCCCAGCGGTCGTCGGCCTTGTACGCGACCATGCCCTCGACCCCGCCGTCCGCCGAGCGGTACACGGCGTAGAAGGGCTCGGTCCACGGGGAGCCGTCCGTGCTCAGCACGCCGGTCCGGGTCTGCCACCACAGGTCGGCCCGGCTGACCGCGCCCGGCTGGGCCCGGCGCAGCCGCTCGTGCAGCTCGGGGCCCAGCTTGCGGACGTCCTCGCCGTCCACGAGGTCGATCCGGCCGCCGTCCCCGGGGACCGCCCGGCGCGGGTCGAGACCGGCGCGCGGCACGTCGACCGTCCACTCGGTCATGGTGGTCGCGGGCCCGAAGCCGTAGCGGCCGTAGATCGGGTACTCGGCCGCGATCAGGGTGGCGACGACGTCCCCGCGCTCCCTCGCCGCGGCCAGGTCCCGCGCCATCATGCGGGTGAGCAGGCCGCGGCGGCGGTGGGTCGGGGAGACGGTGACGTTGGAGACGGCGTCGGCCTGGACGAGGGCGCCTCCGACGGCGGTGAGCTCCTGGTCGAAGGACCGGAAGGTCGCCACGCAGCGCTCGCCGTCGAAGGCGCCGATCGACCGGCCCGGCACGAAGAGGTGGCGACGGGCCTCCAACTGCTCCGCGGCGACGGCGGGCGGCATCAGGAACCCGGTGTTCAGGGCCCGTTGCCAGTCGGCGAACTCGGCCTCGGTGATGGGACGTACGTCGATGTCGGTGCGGCGGGTCATGCGCTCACGGTAGGTCGGCGCCCTCGCCCGCGTCGCGCGGATTTGCCGGGCAGCGGTGACGGGGGGGCACGGCTCCCTCCGCCGGGCACCGGCGAGAGGGCGCGCGCTTCCCGGCGCCGCGCCGGAGCGCACGCCCCGGCGGCGCGCCGTCCGCGCGCCGACTCACCGGAGAGGAACGTTCCTCCCGGTCACCTCGCCCGCCGCGTCGCCCCTCAGAAGGCCGCCCGGATCTCCCCCACCTCGCGGCCGCCGCCCAGCAGCGGCGTGCGGCCGATGCGCTCGACCACCGGGCTCTCGACGCCCAGCAGGGTCAGCGCGCGGGCCAGCACCGGACCGAGCGCCCGGGTCGCGCCGTCCTCGACCTTGAAGGCCAGGGCGCGGCCGTCCGGCAGGGCCACCGCCTGCACGGCCTCGGCGCCCATCTTGGAGAGCGTGCCCGGCACCTCACGCATCAGCCAGGTGTCCGCGCGGCGGGTGCCGGCGACGTACTCGGGGTGGGCGCGCATCGCGTCGGCGACCCGGCGCTCCGGGGTGCCGGGCTCGGCGCCGACGAAGGAGCGGAAGGCGCGGGCCAGCCCCACCAGGCTGATCGCCATCAGCGGCGCCCCGCACCCGTCCGTGCCGACGGCGGCGACCGGCTCGCCCGCCGCGTCCTCCACGACCTTGTGGATGATCCGCTGGAGCGGGTGCCCGGGGTCCAGGTAGGTCTCCTGGGGCCAGCCCCGCTGGGCGCAGACGGCCAGCATCGCGGTGTGCTTGCCGGAGCAGTTCATGGTGACCCGGTCGGGCTCCGCGCCGGACGCCAGGTACGTGTCCCGCTCCTCGGCGTCCAGCGGCAGGTCGGGCGGGCACTGGAGCAGGGCCGGGTCGAGGCCGTACTCGTCCAGCATCTGGCGGACCAGGTCGCGGTGGAACGGTTCTCCGGAGTGGCTCGCGGCGGCCATCGCCAGCCGCTCGCCCTCCAGGTCGAGGCCGGCCCGCAGGACGCCGGCCGCCTGCATCGGCTTGTTGGCGGAGCGCGGGAAGACCGGCGCGGTCACCTTCCCGAGCGCCAGCTGGACGGCCCCGTCGGCGCCCAGGACGACCAGGCTGCCGCGGTGCCGCCCCTCGACGAAGCCGGACCGGACGACCTCGGCGAGGACGGGCGGTACGACCGTCGAGAGGGCGGACGTGGGGGCGGGCTGGGGCGGCTGCGACGGCTGGGGCTCGGGCATCGGCGGTGGGCCTTCCGGACGGGGTGACCCACCGCGCGGCGACGGCCCGGGGGTCACCGGGCCTCCTGGAGGACGGCCGGATCAGCCGCCCCCCACGTCACACGAGCAGGTCGTCGACTTGTGCTTCCCCTTCACGGTACCGGCGTGCGATCTCCGCGCTGCAGTCGTCCGCCGTGCGCTGGAGCCGCTGCCTGCGCCGGGACACCTGCTGCTCGTACCGCACGAGCCGCCCCATCCCGGTGGTCAGCTCGACGTCGGTGCGGGCCGTCAGGTCGGACAGCTCCACCTCGCCGAGCATCTCCGCGGCCAGCTGCCGGCACTCCTCGGTTCGCGGCGTCGCCAGTGTCACGTGGCGGGCGGAGGAACGCTGCCGGGCCGGAGCGTCGGCCAGGATCTCCGACAGCCGCTCGACCACGGACCCCTTCGCCGCGGTGGTCACCACGGACGCCGGCCCGCGCCGCGCCAGCTCCGCGCGCAGGATGTCGATCCGCCCCTGCAACAGCCGGCGTACGTAGCTCAGGTCGGCCTCCTCCCGCTGGGCGTCCCGGCGCAGCGTGCGCAGCTCCGGCAGGCTCAGCACGGTCAGGTCGTGCGCCCTGGTGTGCCCCGCGCCCGGAGAAGGCGGAGAAACCGGAGACCCCGGGGAGCCCGGAGAGCCCGGGAAGGCGTCCGCGGGCAGCTCCGGGCTGTCCGTGCGCTGCACGGGCGGCCGGGGCGCCTCCAGGCCGCCCGGATATGTGATCGCGACAGTCCCAAGCGGCTGCCCCGTACTCGGTGTGCTCATGCGCCTCTACCGTCCCCTCGACCGGCGTCTGGAGAGCATCGTGCCACCCCAAGTGGCCGCTATGTGACCGAGTGCCCACGATCGGCCCCAGATGGGGGGTTAGGGAGCGAAAAGAAACCCCGTACGGGCCCGTGTGCCGACACCCTGGGGGCGCACGGCATCATGAGGGGATGCGTGCGGTGGTACAGAGGGTGGACGGCGCGAGCGTCGTCGTGGACGGCGAGACGGTGGGCTCGGTCGACGGGGAGGGCCTGTGCGTCCTGGTCGGCGTCACCCACGACGACACCGAGGAGAAGGCGGCGCGGCTGGCCCGCAAGCTCTGGTCGCTGCGGGTGCTGCACGACGAGAAGTCGTGCAGCGACGTCGACGCTCCGCTCCTGGTGATCAGCCAGTTCACCCTTTACGGCGACGCCCGCAAGGGCCGCCGCCCCACCTGGAACGCCGCCGCGCCCGGCGACGTCGCCGAACCGCTCGTCGAGGAGGTCGTGGCGCGGCTGCGCGCGCTGGGCGCGACGGTGGCGACGGGACGTTTCGGCGCCCAGATGCGGGTGTCCCTGACGAACGACGGCCCGTTCACCGTCCTCGTCGAGGTCTAGACCCCGGTCCCTACGGCTCGACGACCGTCTCCTGGGCCGCCGCCGTGGCCTCCGCCATCAGCCGGGCGTCCACCGGGACGTTGCGCTTCACCAGGGCGAGGGCCACCGGGCCCAGCTCGTGGTGGCGCACGGACGTGGTGACGAAGCCGACCTTCCGGCCGTCGGGGCCGTCGTCGGCGAGGCGGATCTCCGCGCCGGGGCCCGGCAGGTGGACCTCGCTGCCGTCCAGGTGCAGGAAGACCAGGCGGCGCGGCGGCTTGCCGAGGTTCTGCACCCGGGCGACGGTCTCCTGCCCCCGGTAGCAGCCCTTCTGGAGGTGGACCGCGGTGCCGATCCAGCCCAGTTCGTGCGGGATGGTGCGGTGGTCGGTCTCGAAGCCGAGGCGGGGGCGGTGCTGCTCGACGCGCAGCGCCTCGTGGGCGAGGATCCCGGCGGGCGGACCGGCCCGGTCGGCGAACGCCTCCAGCCGCTCGCGCGGCAGGAAGAGATCACGGCCGTACGGCGTCTCGCGGACGACGGCGTCCTCGGGGACCTCGGTGATCGAACCGGCGGGCAGGTGGACGAGGGCGGTGTCGGCGGTGCGGTCGGCGACCTCGACCCGGTAGAAGAACTTCATCGACTCCAAGTAGGCGATCAGCGCCTCCTGGCTGCCGGGCTCGACGTGGGCCCAGGTGGTCGTGCCGTCGTCGACGAGGTACAGGGCGTGCTCGATGTGTCCGTTCGCGGAGAGGATCAGCGCCTCGGTGGCCGTGCCGGCCGGAAGGTCGCTGACGTGCTGGGTGAGCAGCAGGTGCAGCCAGCTCAGCCGGTCGTCGCCGGTGACCGTGACGACTCCGCGGTGGGAGAGGTCGACGAAGCCGGTGCCGTCGGCGAGGGCACGCTGCTCGCGGAACAGGTCGCCGTAGTGGGCGGCGACGCCTTCGTCCACGCCCTCGGCGGGGACGGCGCCGGGCAGGGACAGCAAGGGGCTCTTCATACGCCTAGCCTACGACTCGGTAGTTGAACCGTTCAGGGAACAGTCCCGGCACCGGCCGAAGATCGCGAAGTGCTTCATGTCGGTGTCGAACCCGAACTGCTCGCGCAGCTTGTCGGTGAACTCGGCGGCCACCGAGAGGTCGGCCTCGATCACGTTGGTGCAGTCCCGGCAGACCAGGTGGATGTGGTGGTGCCGGTCGGCGAGGTGGTAGGTGGGCGCCCCGTGCCCGAGGTGGGCATGGCTGACCAGGCCCAGCTCCTCCAGCAGCTCCAGCGTGCGGTAGACGGTGGAAATGTTGACCCCCGACGCCGTCTTCCTCACTTCGCCGAGGATGTCGTCGGGGGTCGCGTGTTCCAGGGTGTCCACGGCTTCGAGCACCAGCTGCCGCTGCGGGGTCAGCCGGTAGCCGCGCTGCCTGAGGTCGCTCTTCCAGTCGGTGCTCACCACACCACGAGTCTAGGACCTCTCGCGCCGGGGCCTACTTGAAGAAGGCGATCCCGTCGTCGGGCATGTCGTCGGGCAGGGCCTTGGCCCAGCGCTCCACGTCCTCCGGCGTGACGACCTTCTTCAGGTGCGCCGACATGTACGGACGCAGCTCGACCTCGGGGGTCTGCTTCTCGCCCACCCACATCAGGTCGCTCTTGACGTAGCCGTACAGCCGCTTGCCGCCGGTGTAGGGCCGCGAGGCCGCCGTGCGGGCCACCGCGTCCGTGACCAGGTCGATCTGCGGCTTCTGGGCGGCCATCTCGCCGTACCAGATCTCGATGACGCCGTCGTCGCGGGTCATCGTCACCTCGACCTTGCGGTTCGCGTCGATGCGCCAGAAGCCGTGCTCGGACTCCAGCGGACGCACCTTCTCGCCGTCCTGGTCCAGGACCCACGTGTGGGACTGGTACTCCAGGAAGTCACGGCCGTCGTGGGTGAAGGAGACCTCCTGGCCGAAGTTGCACTTCTCGGCGCCGGGGAAGTCGTGCACGCCCGCGCCGGCCCAGTCGCCGAGCAGGAAGGCGAGCGGGACGAGGTCCTTGTGGAGGTCGGACGGGATCTCGATCATGAGCAGAACTTCCTGGCGTGGGGGATCAGCGCTGGCCCTGGTACAGCTTCTTCACGGTCAGCCCCGCGAAGGCGAGGACGCCGACGCAGACCAGAACCAGCAGGGCTTCGAAGAAGATCTCCACGGGGTGCTCCTCGGTAAAGCGGGGTGCGGTGCGTGCGCACAGGGCCGGGGCCCAGCTTACGCGGCCCGGGGCGGCGCCTCTTTGTGAGGTGGGCCGTCCCGTGCGCCGTACGATGCGGCCATGGCGAAGAAGCTCGTGATCAAGGTGACCGCGGGGGCCGATGCCCCCGAGCGGTGCTCGCAGGCGTTCACGGTGGCGGCGGTGGCCGTGGCCAGCGGGGTCGACGTCTCCGTGTGGCTGACCGGCGAGTCCGCCTGGTTCGCGCTGCCGGGCCGCGCGGCCGAGTTCGAGCTGCCGCACGCGGCGCCGCTGCCCGACCTGCTGGACTCGGTCCTGGCGGGCGGCCGGCTGACCCTGTGCACCCAGTGCGCGGCCCGCCGCGACATCACCGAGAAGGACGTCATCGAGGGCGTGCGGATCGCGGGCGCGCAGGTCTTCGTGCAGGAGGCGCTGGGGGACGAGACGCAGGCGCTGGTCTACTGACGGAAGACGGAAGACGGGGCAGAAGGACCGGACGGGCCGGAGAAACCGGTCCTAGGGGCGGTCCTGGTGGCGCGGGGGTCTGCGGCCGTCCAGTTCGTCCCACCACGCGTCGGACTGCGGGTCGCCGGAGGGGTCGTCCCACCAGCGGTCGTCGGGGCCGCGGCGGTTGGCGACGATCGCGGCGAGCGGCGGGATGACCATGGCGACCAGGCACATGGCGACGGCCGCAGGGACCGACCAGAGGCGGACGACACCCCAGGCCAGGACGAACAGCGCGATGCAGATGCCCATCATCACGAAGTAGCGATGCCGCCGCCGCGCGTACATACGTCCAGGGTAGGCCCGGACCCGGGGTCCGGACAGGCCGAGGGGCCGCACCCCGGGCGTCCAACCCGGCGGGGTGCGGCCCCTGGGGCCCGCGGTGGCCGTCAGACGGCGATCGCGACCTCCGCCAGTCCACCCTGCTGGGCGACGACCGTGCGGTCGGCGCTGGCGCCCGGGACGAGCGCGCGGACGGTCCAGGTGCCCTCGGCCGCGTAGAAGCGGAACTGGCCCGTCGCGGAGGTCGGGACCTCCGCCGTGAACTCGCCGGTGGAGTCCAGCAGCCGGACGTAGCCCGTCACCGGCTCGCCGTCGCGGGTCACCTGGCCCTGGATCGTGGTCTCACCGGGCTTGATCGTCGAGGCGTCGGGGCCGCCGGCCTTCGCTCCGCACATGTCGTACTCCTGAGGGGTTGAGGGGGCGGGCTTACTTGTTGGCGCCGAGCTCGATCGGCACGCCGACCAGGGAGCCGTACTCGGTCCAGGAGCCGTCGTAGTTCTTGACGTTCTCCACGCCCAGCAGCTCGTGCAGGACGAACCAGGTCAGGGCCGAGCGCTCACCGATGCGGCAGTAGGCGATGGTGTCCTTCGCCAGGTCCACCCGCTCGTCGGTGTAGAGCTGCTTCAGCTCCTCGTCCGACTTGAAGGTGCCGTCGTCGTTGGCGTTCTTCGACCAGGGGATGTTGCGGGCGGACGGGACGTGACCCGGGCGCTGCGACTGCTCCTGCGGGAGGTGGGCCGGGGCGAGCAGCTTGCCGGAGAACTCGTCGGGCGAGCGGACGTCGACCAGGTTCTGGGCGCCGATCGCCTTGACGACGTCGTCGCGGAAGGCGCGGATCGACGTGTCCTGCGGCTTGGCCTTGTACTGGGTCGCCGGGCGCTCGGGCACCTCGGTGCCGTCGACCAGCTCGCGGGCGTCCAGCTCCCACTTCTTGCGGCCGCCGTCGAGGAGCTTGACGTTGTCGTGGCCGTACAGCTTGAAGTACCAGTAGGCGTAGGACGCGAACCAGTTGTTGTTGCCGCCGTAGAGGACCACGGTGTGGTCGTTGGAGATGCCCTTGGCCGACAGGAGCTTCTCGAAGCCCTCCTGGTCGACGAAGTCGCGGCGGACCGGGTCCTGGAGGTCCTGGGTCCAGTCGATCCGGATCGCGTTCTTGATGTGGTTCTTGTCGTACGCGGACGTGTCCTCGTCCACCTCGACGATCGCGATGGACGGGTCGTCCAGGTGGTCCTGCAGCCAGTCGGCGTCGACCAGGACGTCGCTGCGGCTCATGATTTCTCCTCCGGGGCAGGTGCGGCGGGGCGTGCGGTGAGAGGGTGCGCGCGCTCATGCCGGGACGGCGCGCGGGAGCCCTGGGCAGGGCGGGTGAGGGAACACGGACGGCGGCGCCGCCGTCCGCTCAGAAGGTGCGACAGAGCATGGCGGCAACGCGGCACAGGTCCACTGCCCGCCGCTTCGTGAGGTCCGCCTGTCGCTTCATAAGGCCCGATCGTAGGGACGGACGGCGGGGCATGTCACCGGCGTGTCGCATCATGAGACGGGATCGTCCGGGATGTGGGATGCGTGCGCCCTCCGGTGGGCCCTCGAGTGCCGCGCGGACCGGGGCCCCGGCCCTCGCATCTGCGGTACGGACGACATCGTCTCGCCTGTCGGACGCTCGCGTGCGTGCGCCGCGTCTCCCGCGTGCGCGGGCGGCGACCGCCGGTGGTCCTACCCGGCCAGCCGGACGTTCGAACCCTTCACCGTGATCTCGACACCGTCCTTCGCCGCCTCGACCTTGTCCAGCTCGATGCCGCCGGGCAGTTCGTCGATGGTCTGCTGGAAGTCGGTGATGGCCCGGATCCGGGACTCGGCGAGCTGCCTGCCGCCTATCGCCGGCAGTCCGTCGGCGACGACCTCGACGTCGTTGTCCTTGACCGTGATCGAGCTGAGCACCTCGACCGGCTCCGGCAGCTCGACGCCCAGCACCGTGGCCCGGAGGGAGACCTTGATCTTGCCGTTGCCGCCGTCGGAGAGGCCGACGACCTGCCCGGTGACGCCGGGGGCGATGTCCGTCGGCTCGGACTTGGCGGCCTTCATCAGCTCGTCGTAGCCGACGGTCGCGGTGCCGGTGGCGGTGGCCGCGGTGGCGGAGCTGAAGTCGCCGGCGAACTCGACACCCTTCATGTGGGCGCTCAGGTGGGCGATACGGATCTTCTCGGCGCCGTTGCCCGTGGCCGCCTCGTAGTCGTCGATGCCGACCTCGACGTCGTCCAGCTCGCCGCCGGCGGCCTGGGTGAGGAAGGGGAAGCCCTTGATCGAGACGTCCGGCGTCGAGGCCAGGTTCTCGGTGCTGCGCAGCCTGTCCGCCGCCTCGTCCTCCGCGAAGCCGACCGCCACGCGGTCCGCGATCACGAAGAGCCCGCCCAGGATCACGACGACGATCAGCAGTATTCGCAATGCGCGCATGCGGTGTTCCCAACCTGGGCGGCCAACGACAGGGTCCCCGACGACCGTCGGCCGTCCAGCGCGAGGGTAACGCGGACGGCCGGGGCCACCGGGGTTTTGTCGATCACCTGTGACAGGGGGCGCGCGGGATGTCCCGCGCGCCCCGCCGGTCGCGGGCGGATCAGCCCAGTGCCCTGCCGAGGAGGTACACCGCCGGGGCCGAGGCCGCCAGGGGCAGGGCGACGCCCGCCGTGAAGTGGACGAACCGGGAGGGGTAGTCGTAGGCCGCGGCCCGGTGGCCGACGAGCGCGCACACCGCCGCGCCCGCGCCGAGCAGCGCCCCCGCCACCCCGAAGTCCGTCACGGAGCCGACCGCGATCCCCGCCCCGGCCGCCGCGAGCAGCGCGACGACCACCGACGCCGGCGTCGGCAGCGGCAGGGCACGGGCCACCACGGCGACGGCCACCGCGACCGCGCCGACCGTCACCGCGTCCGCGTCGGCGGCGAGGTGGCCGCCCGCGATCACGGCGAGGGCCGCCGCGGCGACGGTCGCCATCAGGCCGTACATCCGCTCGTCCGGGTCGGCGTGCGAGCGCAGTTGCAGCACGAGGGAGAGCAGCACCCACACCCCGAGCGTGCCGAGGATCGCCGCCGGGGAGCGGTCCGACACCAGCAGCGCCGCGTCGGCGGCCAGCGCGCCCGCGAAGCCCAGCGCGATGCCCTGCCGGGCCGGCCACATGCCGTTCAGACGGAACCAGCCCGCCGCGGTGAGCGCCTGGAGGGCGACGAGCGGGACGAGGAGGGCGTACGTGCCGAGCGCCGCGCCCCCGGCCAGCAGCAGCCCGAGCAGCGCCGTGAGCGCGGCCGGCTGCATCCCCGGGTCGATGATCGGCGAGCGCCCTTCGGCCCGGGCCCGCTGGGCGTCGGTCACCCGGGTGTTCCCGGCGAGGGTCGCGGGGCCGTAACCGGGTCCTTGGGAGGAGCCGGGGGCGGCGGGGGCGGGCTGCTGAGTGGCGGCCGGGGCGGCGGGCTCGTACGGCTGGGGCTGGGGTTGGGGTGCGTACGGCTCGGGGTGGGGCTGGGGCTGGGGCTGCGGCTGCGCGTACGTCCCGGGCGTCCCGTACGACATGCCCGCCTGCGGGTGGGCGTGCGGGTCCGGCGGGGCCTGCGGGGGCAGGTACGCCGTCTCCTCGGCGGAGACCGGCGGCTGCACCTGCGTCTCCCAGGTCTGCCCCTGCCACTGCTGGGTGTACTGGGCGGCGTTCGGGTCCTCGTACCCCGCGTACCCGTCGTACCCCTGCTGCCCCTGGGGCTGCTGATGCGTGGGCCAGGCCTGGGCGTCGTACCCGGCCTGCGCCGCACGCCCCTGCCAGTCCTCGTACCCCTCGTGTCCCTCGTACGGCTGATTCCGCCCGTACGGCTGCTGCGGCTGGTCGGTCATCGCTCACCCTCCCGCGAACGGCGGGAGCACCTCGACCGTGCCGCCGTCGGCCAGCCGTACCGTCTCGTGCCCGCGGGTGCCCACGGGGTCGCCGTCGACGAGGAACGAGCAGCGCAGCAGCACGCGCGTGAGTTCGCCGGGGTGCCGCTCGCGCACCGCGGCCAGCGCGTCGGCGAGCGTGGCCGCCTCGTACGGCTCCTCCGCCACCCCCGCCGCGGCCTTCGCGGCGGCCCAGTAGCGCACCGTGACCTTTGCCATCTGCATCCTTCGTCGCCGGTGCCGGTCGGCGTCCGTGCCGACCGGCGGTGAACACATGCAGGCTAGCCCGCCCGGCCCGCGGCCCAGTCGCCGATCCGGTGCAGGAGGTCCTCGCCGGACGCGTGCTCGGCGTGGCCCATGCCGGGCTCCACCCAGAGTTCGCCGTGGTCACCGGCCGCCTCGGCCAGCATCCGGGGGTGGTCCAGGGGGAAGTAGCCGTCCCGGTCGCCGTGCACCACCAGGAGCGGCGTCGGCGCGATCCGCCCCGCCGCCTCGACCGGCGAGAGCGGCACCGGGTCCCAGTCCCGGTGATGGATACGGGTGCGCAGGCCGTAGCGGCCCACCAGGCGCCCGGCGGGCCGCAGCACCACCCAGTGCAGGCGGCGCATGGGTGCCGTCCCCCGGTAGTACCAGCGGGCCGGCGAGCTGACCGACACGACGGCGTCCGTGCCCGCCCCGTCCTCGGCACCGGCGTACAGCGCGGCGTGCCGCAGGACCACCGAGCCGCCCATGGAGAAGCCGACCGTCACCACCCTCGTATGGCCGAAACCGCGCGCCCAGGCGACGGCGGCGGTCAGGTCGAGCACCTCGCGGTCGCCGACGGTGGACCGGCCGCCGGAGGCGCCGTGGCCGCGGAAGGAGAAGGTGACCACGGCGCCGTGGTCGGCGAACGCCTCCGCGATGCGCCGCACGTGCGGCCGGTCGGCGTCACCTGTGAACCCGTGCGCGACGACGAACACCAGGTCAGCGGGGCCGCGGACGGTCGCTCCCGGGTCGTATACGGCGTCGATCCGCACGCCGTCGGAGGTGTGCAGGAAGGTGCGTGCGGGCGCGCGGCGCGGCGTCCCGCCGGGCGTCTCAGGATGCGGACGATCGATGGAACGTGCCACATGACCTGCCGGACGGTTGCTCATGTCGGCTATTCTGCTGGGCAGAGGACTCGGGCAACGTAGCCCCCGGGTCCTTTTGTGCTTTCGGGAGCGTCGCCGGGCAGTCGCCGGGCGTTCACCTCCCGGAAGCGCCGCGGACCCCACGGGCACGGGATCCGCACCTGTACGAAGCAGTGCCGTAAACGTCCTCGCAGGGACCGAGGAGGAACCAGACGTTATGGGCGAGCGATCCGTGCACGACCGTAGGACGACCCAGGCAGGTGGGACGCGATGAGTTCTCTGCTGCTCCTCACCAACGCCCTTCAACCGTCGACGGAGGTGCTTCCCGCCCTCGGCCTGCTGCTGCACAACGTCCGCGTCGCGCCGGCGGAGGGCCCCGCCCTCGTCGACACACCCGGCGCCGACGTCATCCTCGTCGACGGGCGCCGCGATCTCCCCCAGGTCCGCAGCCTGTGCCAGCTGCTGCGGTCCACCGGGCTCGGCTGTCCGCTCGTCCTCGTCGTCACCGAGGGCGGCCTGGCCGCCGTCACCGCCGATTGGGGCATCGACGACGTACTGCTGGACACGGCGGGACCGGCCGAGGTCGAGGCCCGGCTGCGCCTGGCCATGGGCCGCCAGCAGATCGTCGGCGACGACTCCCCCATGGAGATCCGCAACGGCGACCTGTCGGTGGACGAGGCGACGTACTCGGCGAAGCTCAAGGGCCGGGTCCTGGACCTGACCTTCAAGGAGTTCGAGCTGCTGAAGTACCTCGCCCAGCACCCGGGCCGGGTCTTCACCCGCGCCCAGCTGCTCCAGGAGGTGTGGGGCTACGACTACTTCGGCGGCACCCGCACCGTCGACGTGCACGTACGGCGGCTGCGCGCCAAACTCGGCCCCGAGCACGAGTCGCTGATCGGCACCGTCCGCAACGTCGGCTACCGCTTCGTCACGCCGGAGAAGCCGGAGAAGGCGGAGAAGACGGAGCGCGCCGGGAAGACGGAGCGCGCCGCCGAGGACACGCGGGCGAAGGCCGGGCCGAAGACGCAGGCGGACACCGGTGCGGAAGCGACGTCGACCAAGGTGTGATACGCCCTGCCCAGGGCGGATCCATCCGCGTAGACTCCGCGCGTGGCCAAGGTGACTCGGGATGACGTGGCGCGACTGGCGGGGACTTCCACCGCCGTCGTCAGCTACGTCATCAACAACGGACCCCGGCCGGTCGCCCCGGCCACGCGCGAGCGTGTCCTCGCCGCGATCAAGGAACTGGGGTACCGCCCGGACCGGGTCGCCCAGGCGATGGCATCGCGGCGCACGGACCTCATAGGTCTGATCGTGCCGGACGCGCGCCAGCCCTTCTTCGCGGAGATGGCGCACGCGGTCGAGTGGGCCGCCTCCGAGCGCGGGAAGATGGTGCTCGTCGGCAACTCCGACTACGTCGGCGAGCGCGAGGTCCACTACCTGCGTGCCTTCCTCGGCATGCGGGTCTCCGGCCTGATCCTGGTCAGCCACGCGCTGAACGACAACGCGGCCGCCGAGATCGACGCCTGGGACGCCCGGGTCGTCCTGCTGCACGAGCGCCCCGAGGCCATCGACGACGTCGCCGTCGTCACCGACGACCTCGGCGGCGCCCAGCTCGCCGTCCGCCACCTGCTGGAGCACGGGTACGAGTACGTCGCCTGCATGGGCGGCACCGCCGAGACGCCGTCCGTCGGCGACCCGGTCTCCGACCACGTCGAGGGCTGGAAGCGCGCCATGAAGGAGGCCGGGCTCTCCACCGAGGGCCGGCTCTTCGAGGCGCCGTACAACCGGTACGACGCGTACCGCGTGGCGCTGGAGCTGCTCTCCGGGCCGCGGCGTCCGCCCGCGATCTTCTGCTCCACCGACGACCAGGCGATCGGCCTGCTGCGCGCCGCCCGCGAGCTGCGCATCGACGTGCCGGGCGAGCTGGCGGTGGCCGGCTTCGACGACATCAAGGAGGCGGACCTGGCCGACCCGCCGCTGACGACGGTCGCCTCGGACCGGTCGGCGATGGCGCGGGAGGCCGTGGACCTGGTCCTCGACGACGGCCTGCGGGTCGCGGGGTCCCGGCGCGAGCGGCTGAAGGTGTTCCCGTCGCGGCTGGTGGTCCGCCAGTCCTGCGGCTGCGCGTAGCCTCCGGCGGTCTTCGGCGGGCGTCGCGCGCGGTGCCGCCCGCCGCCTCTTTACATCGGGCATACGAGGTTCTGCCGGGCTTCTCAGGCATCCCTCAGGCCGCTCTCATACGAGGGCGGGAAGCTCATGGACATGACCGAGAGCCTCCGCCGGAACGGCGAGTACGAGCACGCGCACGAGACCCCGTACGGCAGCCCGTACCAGGGCGCCCAGCAGCACGCCTCCTCTCCCGTCGACCCCGAGTGGCCGCCCCCGCCGGTCCAGCCGCCCGCCGCCCCCTTCCCGGACGGGGCGCCCGAGCAGCCCCACAAGAAGCGCACGACCCGGCGCGGGCCGGTCGCCCTCCTCGCGGCCGTGGCGATCGTCGCGGCGGCCGTCGGCGGCGGCACCGCGTACGGCATACAGGAGCTGACCGGCGGCGACACCGTCGCCTCCGCGTCCACCAGCACCAACGTGGTGCCCTCCAGCCAGAAGGGCACGGTCTCCGGGGTCGCCCAGGCGGTCAGCCCGAGCATCGTCGAGATCAGCGCCACCTCCGGCGCCGGGTCCTCCACCGGCTCCGGTGTGATCATCACCGGTGACGGCGAGATCATCACCAACAACCACGTCGTCTCCGGCGCCTCCTCGGTCGAGGTCACGACCAGCGACGGCAAGCAGTACACGGCCGAGGTCGTCGGCACCGACAGCGGCAAGGACCTCGCGCTGATCAAGCTGGAGAACGCCTCCGGCCTGAAGGCCGCGACCCTCGGTGACTCCGACTCCGTGAAGGTCGGCCAGCAGGTCGTGGCGATCGGCTCCCCCGAGGGCCTGACCGGCACGGTGACCAGCGGCATCGTCTCGGCCTTGGACCGCGACGTGACCGTCTCGACCGACGAGGGGCAGCAGCAACAGCAGCAGCGCCAGGGCGGCGGCTGGCCCTTCGAGTTCGGCGGCCAGGAGTTCAACGGCGACACCGGCTCGTCCACGACGACGTACAAGGCGATCCAGACCGACGCGTCCCTCAACCCGGGCAACTCCGGCGGCGCGTTGATCGACATGAGCGGGAACATCATCGGCATCAACTCCGCGATGTACTCCTCGGCCGAGTCCTCCGCCGCTGCGGGCAGCGTCGGCCTGGGCTTCGCCATCCCGATCGACACCGTCAAGGCCGACCTGGCCAAGCTGCGCGCGGGCGCCGACGGCTGAACGTGCGACGCTGAAGGCGTTGGCAGCCGCACCCGAGACCGCATCCGAGGAATCCGAGCCCATGAGCCCCGCAGACGGCGACCGCGACCGTGACGTCCAGCGCATCCTGATCGTCGACGACGAGCCGGCGGTCCGCGAAGCACTCCAGCGCAGCCTCGCCTTCGAGGGCTACGGCACCGAGGTCGCCGTGGACGGCGCGGACGCGCTCGAGAAGGCGGCGGCGTACCGGCCCGACCTGGTCGTCCTCGACATCCAGATGCCCCGCATGGACGGCCTGACCGCCGCCCGGCGCATCCGCGGCGCCGGCGACACGACCCCCATCCTGATGCTGACGGCCCGCGACACCGTCGGCGACCGGGTGACCGGCCTGGACGCCGGCGCCGACGACTACCTGGTCAAGCCCTTCGAACTGGACGAACTCTTCGCCCGCATCCGCGCGCTGCTGCGCCGCAGCTCGTACGCGGCGGCGGTCGAGGCCACCGCCGAGGACGACGACACCCTGACCTTCGCCGACCTGACCATGGACCTGGCGACCCGGGAGGTCACCCGGGCCGGACGCCCGGTGGAACTGACCCGCACCGAGTTCACCCTCCTGGAGATGTTCATGGCGCACCCGCGCCAGGTCCTCACCCGGGAGCAGATCCTGAAGGCCGTCTGGGGCTTCGACTTCGAGCCCTCCTCCAACTCCCTCGACGTGTACGTCATGTACCTGCGCCGCAAGACCGAGGCGGCCGGCGAACCCCGCCTCGTGCACACGGTCCGGGGCGTGGGGTACGTGCTGCGGCAGGGCGGCGCGGAGTGAGAGGTCCGCTCCGCCGGGTCCGGGCGCTGCCCATCCGGGCGCGGCTGTCGCTGCTGGTGGCGGCGGCGGTGGCGTTCGCGGTGGCGGCGGCGGCCGTGGCGTGCTGGTTCGTGGTGAAGACCGTGCTGGTGAACTCGCTGGACGAGGCCCTGAAGGCCAACCGCATGGACAGGGCGCAGGTCAGCCAGTACGTCAACCTGCGCACCGGCCTGTGCGCCCACGACCCCGTCACGCACGAGCAGAACCCCTACGGCTCGTCCGTGCAGCTCGTGGACCGGCAGGGCGGGAGCTGTCTCATCATCGGCACGGAGGAGGTCCCGCTCACCGACGCCGACCACGCCGTGGCCGAGGGCGCCTCCGTCACCGCGCTGCACGAGGCCACGGGCTCCGACGGCACCAAGTACCGGGTCTTCACCTACACCGTGCCCGACCTGCCGGGCGTCGCCGTCTCCGCCGCCCGGCCGCTGGGCGAGGTGAACAGCTCCCTGAGCAACCTCGCGCTCGTGCTGCTGTTCGTCGCGGGCGCTGGGGTCGTCGGCGCGGGCGCCGCCGGCCTGTGGGTGGCCCGGACCGGTCTGCGCCCCGTCGACGAACTCACCCGGGCCGTCGAGCACGTGGCCCTCACCGAGGACCTCACCGTCCGTATCCCCGTCGCCGACGACAGCGAGGACGAGATCGCCCGCCTCTCCCGCTCCTTCAACAGCATGACCTCGTCCCTGGCCAGCTCCCGGGACCTGCAACAGCAGCTCATCGCCGACGCCGGCCACGAACTGCGCACCCCCCTCACCTCCCTGCGCACCAACATCGAGCTGCTCACCCGCAGCGAGGAGACCGGCCGCCCGATCCCCGAGGCGGACCGCAAGGCCCTCCTCGCCTCGGTGAAGGCCCAGATGACGGAACTGGCGGCGCTGATCGGCGACCTCCAGGAGCTGTCCCGTCCCGACACCGGCCAGCACGAGGGCCGCACCCGCATCCTCGCCTGGCACGACGTCGTCGAGTCGGCGCTGCGCCGCGCCCGCCTGCGCGGTCCGGAGCTGACCATCACGGCCGACGTCCAGCCCTGGTACGTACGGGCGGAACCGGCCGCGCTGGAACGCGCGGTCGTCAACGTCCTGGACAACGCGGTGAAGTTCAGCCCCGAGTCCGGCACGGTCGACGTACGCCTCGCCGACGGCGTCCTCACCGTCCGCGATCACGGCCCCGGCATCCCCGCCGACGAACTCCCCCACGTCTTCGACCGCTTCTGGCGCTCACCGAGCGCACGCGCCCTGCCCGGCTCGGGGCTCGGTCTGTCGATCGTGGCGCGGACCGTGCAGCAGGCGGGCGGCGAGGTGGACCTCACCCCGGCCGAGGGCGGCGGCACGACCGCGACGGTACGGCTGCCGGGGGCGCCGGTACCGCCGCCGGAGGTTCCATAGGGTCTTACGGCTGCCCGGCGCGCTTCATCCCGGTCACGAACGCCCGCCAGGGTGCCGCGCCGAACAGGAGCACGCGCCCGTCCCGCACCTTGCTGTCCCGGACCGGCACGAGGGTGGGGTGGCCGGTGGCCACCTCGACGCAGTTGGTTCCGCCGCCGTCACTGTAGGAGGACTTGCGCCAGGTCACGGTGGTGAGGTCAGGGATTCGGTTCATGCTCTGCGCTCCTCCAGAAGGCCCTTGATGAACGCCATCGACTCAACGGGAGTCAGAGCCGCGTCCCTCACCAGATCGTAGGACAAGCGAAACGACAGGACCTTGTCCGGATCGTCGATCAACTCACCGAAGCCGTTGCCTTCCACGTAGGCGACAGGGTCGCCCACTCGCTGCCAGAGAAGCCAGAGGTGACTGTCCATGAGGTCGTGCACCCCAGCCGCGTAGGGCAGAACCTGGAGTGCGACGGACGGCAGCTCCGCCGCGTCCAGCAAGTACGACAGTTGGTCCTGCCACACCTTTTCGTCCGGCACACGTCGCCGCAGCGCACCCTCGTCCAGGATCACGCGGACACTCGGAGCCGGCTGACGGCGCAGCAGCTCCTGGCGTCCCAGGCGCAGCGCCACCTGTTCCTCCACTGCCTCACCGTTGCCCGCCGTTGTCTGCGCGCCGGACAACCCCGACAACACCGTCCGGGCGTAGTCCTCGGTCTGCAACAGTCCGGGTACCCGTAGCTGGAAGAGCCACATGACCCGGGCCGTCTCCTCCAGTTCCATGAATGCCTTGTACTTGTCCTTGATCACCTCCTTGTGCGCGTCCCGCCAGAGGCGAACCAGCAGGTCACCCGTGCCGTGAAAGCGGTCCAGGTCCTCCATCACCGCTCGTTTGGAGAGCCGTTCCCCCTTCTCCAAGCGGTACAGGTAGCTCTTGTCGTACGACGTCTCCTCAGCCAACTGCCCGAGCGATCGGCCCGCCTTCTCGCGCAGCATCCGAAGCGTCTGGCCAAGCTCGGCACGCCTCGAATCCCGTTCCGCACCCGGACTGTCGGCCACGTCGCCCTCCCCGTTGTCTGGCCCACAGGCAACGGCGGGCCCCTTCCGCAGCGTACGCCGGGGCAGTGACGATCGACGCACGATCAGTAATCACCGCTGGTCGGGACCCGAAGGGACAAGAGCAATGAAGCCGTCTCCACTCCGCCTCCTCCCCTGGACCACCCCCGAAGGCAAGCCCTGCTACCTGAGCACCGACGACGGGGGCAGCCGGCTCTCCCGGCTCGCGGATGACATCGAGGAGGCGCAGGTGGAGTCGGGGGAGCAGGTGCTCGCGGGGGCCAGGGCCGTGCTCGGGGACCGGAGGGCCGGGGAGCGGGCGGTGCGGTTCGCTCTGGTCAGGGCGACCGAGGCGCTGCAGGACGTGCTCCGGGTCGCGATCAGCCGCGGTGCCCGGCTCGACGCCCCCCACGACTGACCTCCCCCAAAACCGAGGACACTCACAGGGCATTTGTTGACCGCCCTCTCATTCGAGCGCACCACGAACAACATGCGGCGTCGTGTACTCGTTCCAGAACAACCACAAGGGGCCCGGCGTCCGCATCGCGTGCGGATACCGGGCCCCTCTCGGAGACGGTGACGCCTACCGCACGACCGTGATGCGGTCCGCCGCCGGCGGTGCGATCGGGTCGGCCGCGGAGGAGTTGGCCGTCAGGTACTGCTCCAGGGCGGTCAGGTCGTCCGCGCCGACCAGTTCGTCCGTGCCCGCTCCCAGGGTCGGGAAGCCGTCGCCGCCGCCCGCGAGGAAGCTGTTCGACGCGACGCGGTAGGTGGCCGCCGGGTCGATGGGCGAGCCGTTCAGGCGGATGGAGTCCGCGACGACCCGGTCCGCGCCCGACTTGGTCAGGTCCAGGGTGTAGGTGAGGCCGGACGAGATCTGGAGGATCTTCGGGGCCGCCTCGTTCGGGCCGCTGACCTGCTCCTTGAGGACCTGGATCAGCTGGGCGCCCGTGTAGTCCTTGAGGTTCACCGTGTTGGCGAAGGGCTGGACGGTGAAGCCCTCGGCGTAGGTCACCACGCCGTCGCCCTCGGTGCCGGAGGCCGCGTAGGTCAGGGGCGCGCGGATGCCGCCGGGGTTCATCAAGGCCAGGTCGGTCTCCGGGTCCTGGGACCTGCCGTACGCGAGCTGCGCGTCGGCGATGAGGTCGCCGAGCGGGGACTCGGTGCCGTCGCGGTCGATGTCGCCGGAGATGTAGCCGATGGGGCGGTTGCCGATCGGGGCGGCGAGGGTGCTCCACCTGTCGATGAGGCGGGTCATGTCGGGCGCCTTCGGGACGTCCCGCGTCACCACGTGGTTCGCCGACTTCACGGCCGTACGGGCGATGTCACCCGTCGCGCGGTCGTAGGTCAGCGTCGTGTCGGTGTAGAGGCGGCCGAAGGACGACGCCGAGGTGACCATGCGGGGCTTGCCCGCCGGGTCGGGGATCGTGCAGACGTACGCCGCGTGGGTGTGGCCGGTGACCAGCGCGTCGACCTGGGGCGTGACGTTCTTGGCGATGTCGGCGATCGGGCCGGATATGCCGTCGCCGGCGCCCGGGGAGTCGCAGTCGTAGTTGTAGGAGGACGAGGCCGGGAAGCCGCCCTCGTGGACCAGGGCGACGATGGACTTCACGCCCTGGCGCTGGAGCACCTTGGCGTACTTGTCGATCGTCTCGACCTCGTCCTTGAAGGCGAGGCCCTTCACGCCCTCCGCCGAGACGATGTCCGGGGTGCCCTCCAGGGTCACGCCGATGAAGCCGACCTTGACGCCCTTGTGCTTCCAGACCCAGTAGGGCTTCAGGAGGGGCTTGGCCGTCTTCTCGTCGAGGACGTTCGCCGCCAGGTAGGGGAAGTCGGCGCCCTCGAACTCCTCGTCCGTGTAGCAGCCCTCGGTGGGGTGGCAGCCGCCGTTCTGGAGGCGGGCCAGCTCCTTGGCGCCCTCGTCGAACTCGTGGTTGCCGACGCTCGTCACGTCCAGGTCGAGCTTGTTCAGCGCCTCGATGGTCGGCTCGTCGTGGAAGAGGCCGGACAGGAGGGGGGACGCGCCGACCATGTCGCCGCCCGCGGCGGTGATGGAGTAGCGGTTGCCCTCGCGGGCCTCGCGGAGGTGCGTGGCGAGGTATTCGATGCCGCCCGCGTCGACCGTCTTCGTCGTGCCGTCCGGCTGGAGTTCGGTGACCCGGCCGGCGGACCCGGCCGGCGGTTCCAGGTTGCCGTGCAGGTCGTTGAAGGAGAGCAGCTGGACGTCCTGGTAGCGGCCGGGACCGCCGTGGCCCCGGTGGTTCCCGTCCGCGTTCGCCGACGCCGGCAGGGCCGCCGCGGCGAGCGCCCCGGCGGTGACCACGGTGGCTGCGGCGAGGAGACGGGTCGTACGGCGTCTGCGGCGCGGTTGGTGCGACTGTGCTGTGGCTGGCATGCGCCCCCCTGTGGGTGTACGTGACACGGGCCGCTGAGGAGACGGCCCGCCGGCGCGACAGCCTAGGGTCAACGCGCGTAGCGCGACAGGGGTTCCGGGTTACATCCTGGTTTACCTTCCCGCCCGGCCATCTCCCGCGGGTGCCGCCGCTTTGCCGCGTCCGCCCCTTACCCTCGTACGCATGACCAGCGACGACTCCGTGCGGCCCGGCCGCCCCCGATCGATCGAGACCCTCACCGAACTGACGCCGGAGCAGAGCGACGCCGTCCTCGCCCTGCTCGCCGAGGCCGCCCGGGGCGACGGGCAGCAGGCCGTGTCCGAGCAGGGCCGGCTGCACCTGCGCGGCCCCGCGCGGGAGGGCGTCGCGCATCTGCTGCTCACCCTGGACGGCGGTGAACTCGTCGGGTACGCCCAGCTGGAGGGCGCCGACCCGATCGAGCCGCCGGCCGCCGAACTGGTCGTCCACCCCTCGTACCGGGGGCAGGGGCACGGGCGGGCGCTGGGCTCCGCGCTGCTCGCCGCCTCGGGCAAGCGGCTGCGGGTCTGGGCGCACGGCGGCCACTCCGCCGCCCGGCACCTCGCCCAGGTGCTCGGCCTGACCCTCTTCCGGGAGCTGCGGCAGATGCGGCGCCCGCTGGCGGACCTGGAGCTGCCGGACCCGCGGCTGCCGGAGGGCGTGACCGTACGGACCTTCGTGCCGGGGCGGGACGACGCCGCCTGGCTCGCGGTGAACGCCGCCGCCTTCGCCCACCACCCCGAGCAGGGCTCCCTCACCCAGCGGGACCTGGACGACCGGAAGGCGGAGGCGTGGTTCGACCCGGCGGGGTTCTTCCTGGCCGAGCGGGACGGCGAGCTGATCGGCTTCCACTGGACCAAGGTGCACGCCCAGGAGCGGCTCGGTGAGGTGTACGTCCTCGGCATCCGCCCCGACACGCAGGGCGGCGGCCTGGGCAAGGCCCTGACCACCATCGGCCTGCGGCACCTGGCGGACCAGGGTCTGCCCACGGCGATGCTGTACGTCGACGCCGACAACAAGGCGGCGGTGTCCGTCTACGAGCGCCTGGGCTTCGTCACCCACGAGACGGACCTGATGTACCGCACGGAGACCTGAGCCCGGGACCCGCCGCCGAGCCGGCTCCCCGGCCTCCCCGGCCTCCCCGGCCCCCGGCCGCCCGCGCCCTCCGCCGTCCCACGGGCTCCGGCCCGCAGGCCCCCCACGCGACGGCCGCCACCGCCAGAAGCAGCGCCCACCGGTCGTGCGCCGCCGCCCACCGAGGGTCGTCCGGCACGGTGAACAGCGCCCAGCCGTCCGGCGTCAGCAGGGGCGCGAGGACGGCCGCGAGCAGCAGTGCCGCGGCGACGGCCGGGCCGGGACGCGCCTCGTCCGTCAGCCGCACCGCCACGGCCGCGGCGGCGAGCGCCGTCATGCCCGTCGCCGCCGCCTCCAGCGTGAGGTCACCGGCGGGGGGCCGGGTCGCGGACGGGACGAGCAGCAGGACGGCCGTCCACCACAGCGCGGCGAGCGGCGCGACCAGCGCCACCCGCAGCGCCTGCCGCGGCGGGCGCCGGACCGGGACGGGGGCGGTGAGGTGCCGGGCCGGGTCGTCCAGCAGGAAGGCCAGGCCGAGCGCGCCGGTCAGGGCGACGCCCCGCACGAGGGTGAGCGTCTCCCAGGCGTTCGGCTCCGCGCCGGCCGCCCGCGGCGTACCGGCGAGCAGCAGTCCGAGCAGCCCGGCGGCGGTCAGCGCCCGCCACGGCAGGGTGCGCCACACCGGGCGGACGAGGGCCGCCGTCACTCCTCGCACGAGTCCGCCTTGCCGGGCCCGGCGACGCCGAGCAGTTCGGCGGCGCGGGCGGTGGTGACGCCCGGCTCGGTCAGCTCGTCCCAGTGCGCCTTCACCTGCTCGCCGGCCCGGGCGGGCGGGTCCTCCAGCAGCCGCCGTACGACGTCCGTCTGTCCCTCCGTCATGGACAGCGGGTTCGTGGGCGACAGGACGACCGCGGACCCCTTCACGCTGTCGTCGAGGCGGACCCGGCGCAGGGCGTCCATCGGGTCGTCCTGCCAGCTGAGGGCGAGCCACATGAGGGTGACCATCCGCCCGTCGCAGATCTCACCCGCCGCCTCCTCCGTGCCCGCGACCAGGACGGCGGCGACCGCGCCGGCGAACTCCGGGACCCGGTTGCCGCCCCAGGCCGTGCCCACGGTCACCTGGTGGGCGTCGGTCAGCGCGGGGATCGCGGCATCGCCCTCCAGTCCGTAGCGGGCGTCGATCCGCTGCCGTACGACGAGCGGCTGGTCGTGCGCGCTGCCGCCCGCCAGGGACTGCACCCGGTCGACGACCCCGGCCCAGGTGCCGGTCCGCGGCGCCCACTCGGGGAAGGCGCAGTACGTCGACCGCCCGTGCTCCGCGCACGTCAGGTCCGGGCGCACCGAGGCCCGCTCCCGGGCCGCGGTCAGCTCCGGCGACGGCGCCACGCCCCGCGCCTGGAGCACGCCGCCCGTCACCGCCAGCGCGAGGGACAGGGCGACGCCCGCCCGCACGGCCAGGTGCCGTCCGCCGGCCACGAGCACCGCGAGGAAGGCGGCGCACAGGCCGGCGCCCGCCAGATACAGGGCGTGCCAGGCGGCGGGCCGGCCCAGCAGCTCGGAGGGCAGGGTGTCGAAGCTGATCGCGGAGACGACCGGGGTCAGCCACGACAGACCGCTGTCGCCGTCCGGGCCGGTGCCGAGGACGAGGGTGAACAGCAGGAGGACCACCAGCAGCGGCGCGGCCGGCGCCGACCGCACCACCCGGGCCGACAGCACCCCGAGCGCCCCGAACAGCAGCACCGTCAGCGGCCCGACGAGCAGCTCGGCCGGCGAACCGTGCCCGATCGCGCCCGGCTTGAGCGCCTCCCAGGTGAACTGCCCGGCCACGCAGAGCGCGGTGAGCAGGACGGCCGGTACGAGGGAGAGCGCGTGCGCGGCCGTACGGTGCCAGGGGGTCAGCACCTGCACCGCGAAGTGCTGTTCGGTGCCGTGCCGCGCGGAGCGCAGGACGGCGAGGTTGGCGGACAGCAGGACCGCGAGGCCGACGAGCATCGGCACGCTCTGGGTGGCGCGGTCGACGTCCTGGAGGGCCGGGTGGCCGTCCCAGGAGCTGCGGGTGCGCCAGACGATCCAGGCGACGTGCACCGCGAACGCGATGACGACCGGGGCGCTCAGCAGCAGCCTGCGCGCCTCGAAGCGGGCCAGGGCGAGCACCGCCCGCGCACCCGCGCGCGGCTCGGTCCCCACGGCGGGCGCGGCCGGAGTCAGTACGGCGCTCACGCGGCCACCTCCGCGCCGGCGCCGTCGAGGACGAGGAGGTAGCCGTCCTCCAGCGTGGGGTCGGCCAGGTCCGCCCCCGGGGGCGGGTCGCCCACGTTCCGGAACGATCCGGTCCCCGTGCGCCACCCGGCCTTCGCGCCCGGGTCCCGCTCCGCACCGTGCCAGACCCGCCCGGCGGCCCGCGCGGTCAGCTCGGCCGGGGTGCCGTCGAAGCGCACCGTCCCGGCGGCCATGACGACGACCCGATGGCAGAGCATCGCGACGTCCTCGGTCTGGTGGGTGGACAGCAGCACGGTCCGCCCCTCCCCCGCCCCGGCGACCAGCTCGCGGAACCGCATCCGCTGCTCCGGGTCCAGGCCCACGGTCGGCTCGTCGAGGACGAGGAACCCGGGGTCCCCGACCAGCGCCGCCGCCAGCGCGACCCGCTGCCGCATGCCGCCCGACAGCCTCTTGATCCGCCGCCCGCGCACCCCGCCCAGGTCGACCTCCTCCAGTACCCGGCGCACCTCCCGGTGCCGGGCGGTGCGGTCGGCCAGCTCCTTCAGGATCGCGACGTAGTCGACGAACTCGAAGGCGGTGAAGTCCGGGTGGAAGCCGGGCGTCTGCGGCAGGTAACCGAGCCGCCGCCGCACCTCCTGCCGGCCGCGCGAGGTCCCCGGATCGTGCCCGAGCACGGTGAAGGCCCCCCGGTCGGCGGGGACGGCGGTGGCGAGCACCCGCAGCAGCGTGGTCTTCCCGGCTCCGTTGGGGCCGAGCAGCCCGGTGACCCCCGGCGTCAGCCGCAGCGACACGTCGTCGAGGGCCCGGGTCCGGCCGTAACTGAGGCTGAGCCCGGAGGCGGACACGGTGGTGTTCATACGGCGCTCCCGTACACGTAGGAGAGGAGGGAAGGGGAAGGCGAGGCGGGGATCACGCGAAGGGCGGAGGAAGGGCGGCTCACGCGGCACCCCGCGCGAAGACGTCGAACCGGTCGCGGACGAGGAAGAGCAGCCCGGCCGCGCCCGCGGCCACCACCCCGGACACGCCCTGCCCGGCGGCGGTGAACGGCGCGAGCAGGCCGTCCTCGGCCGCGCGCGCCGCGTCGGCCGTCAGCAGCACCGCCACCCACGCCCCCGCGACCGCGGACGGCGCGAGGACGGGACCCAGCCGGGGCGTCAGCGCCAGCCCGGTCGAGGTGAGGGCGAGGCCGGGCAGCAGCCAGGCCAGGGCCAGCAGCCCGTAGCCGGGCAGCGCGAGGCTCGCCAGACCGCCCACCCCGAGCGCCACGACGAGCACCGCGACCGTGCGGATCATCAACAGCCGGAAGCCGTGCGTCGGCGAGACCACGGCCATCTCGTACGTCGGGTCCAGCGCGGGCCCGTAGGCGAGCGCCACCCCGGCCAGGGGCAGCAGCGGCGCCAGGGCGAGGAACAGGGTGGGCCTGCCCGCGGCGCCGGCCGTGAGGGCGACGACGAGGGTCATCAGCAGTACGGCGACGACCGCGCCGAGCCAGGACCGGCGCAGGACGGGCGTGGCCGCGAGCAGCCGCGCGGTGCCGTCACCGACCCCGCACCGCACCAGCAGCCCCTCGAACCACCCCGGCCGGGGCGCGTCCAGCTCGGCGTCGAGCCGTTCCCAGCCCGCGTCCAGCGCGGCGGCGTCGCTCACCTCGGCGAGCACCCCCCGGCACCGCGCGCAGGCGGTCAGGTGGGAGTCGGCGGACCACAGCGCGGGCACCGCCAGCTCCCCGCGGGCGTAGGCCCGCAGATCGTCCGCGTCCACGTGCCAGGCGTCCCGGCGACCGCTGCCCCGGCGACCGCTGCCCTCGTGACCGCTGTCCTCGTGACCGCTGTCCTCGATGCTCATGCCAGCGCCTCCCGCAGCTGCCGGCGGGCGCGCATGGCCCGCGTCTTGACCGTGCCCGGCGGGATGCCGAGCAGGACGGCGGCCTCGCGGGTGGTCAGCCCGTCGACGACCGTGGCCTGGAGCACCGCGCGCAGCTCCGGCGAGAGCCGGACGAGCGCGCCGGCGAGGTCGCCGTGCTCCACGCCCGCCAGCACCCGCTCCTCCGCCGAGGCCTCGTCCCGGTGCCTGAGCCGCGCCAGGGCCTGCCGCAACCGGCCCCGGGCCCCGTCGCCCCGCAGCGCGTCGATCAGCCGCCGGGACCCGATCCGCCACAGCCACCCCGCGACGTCGCCGTCCTCCCGGTAGCGCGCGCTGCCCCGCCACACCGCGAGGAACGTCTCCTGCACGACGTCGTCGACGACACCGGCGTCGGCGCAGCGGCCGCGCATGCGGGCGGTCAGCCAGGGGGCGTACCGGCGGTACAGCTCCTCGAAGGCCCGCCGGTCGCCGTCCGCGGCGACGGCCCGCAGCAGCTCACCGTCGCTTCTCGTTTCGCTCACGTCTCCTCATCGCACGACCCCGGCCGACCGGTTCACGGTCACGGTGGGTCAATTTTTCCGCCGAGGTCCCGCCCGCCGCCGACAGCCCCCATCCACCGCCGGAAGCCCCCCGCTATCCCACACGTCATGTCCCCGTAACCATCGATTCAGACTGCCTTGCGACCCTCACCGAATGCAGCCGACCGTGCCAGAGCCACCAGGAGCAGAGCATCCCGCGCCTTCCGACGCGCCTGTCCTGCGCATGGCGCGGAAGAATGGGTTCATGAGGCAGCCGAACACCCAGGCAGAGGTCCAGCACACGCAGCCGTCCGTGGGCTCCATCGCCGCGCACCGCCCGCACACCGTGGCGGCCACGGTCTCCGACCTGGAACCCGACATCGACGCCGACCTCGACGGGTACGAGGAGTCGGAGGAGTCCCAGGCCGGCGGCGCCCAGCTCCCGCAGGGCCGCTTCCTGGACCGTGAGCGCAGCTGGCTCGCGTTCAACGAGCGCGTCCTGGAACTCGCCGAGGACCCGAACACGCCGCTCCTGGAGCGCGCGAACTTCCTGGCGATCTTCGCCAGCAACCTCGACGAGTTCTTCATGGTCCGCGTCGCCGGCCTCAAGCGCCGCATCGCGACCGGTGTCGCCACCCGCTCCGCCTCGGGCCTCCAGCCCCGCGAGGTCCTGGAGATGATCTGGGCCCGCTCCCGCGAGCTGATGGCCCGGCACTCCGCCTGCTTCCACGAGGACGTCGCCCCCGCCCTCGCCGAGGAGGGCATCCACCTGGTCCGGTGGAACGAGCTGGCGGAGAAGGAGCAGGCCCGCCTGTTCACCCTCTTCCGGCACCAGATCTTCCCGGTCCTCACGCCCCTCGCGGTCGACCCGGCCCACCCGTTCCCCTACATCTCGGGCCTCTCCCTCAACCTCGCGGTCGTCGTCCGCAACCCGGTGACCGGCCACCGCCACTTCGCGCGCGTCAAGGTGCCCCCGCTGCTCTCCCGCTTCCTGGAGGCGTCCCCGGGCCGTTACGTCCCCATCGAGGACGTCATCGCCGCGCACCTGGAGGAGCTGTTCCCGGGCATGGAGGTCCTGGAGCACCACGCCTTCCGCCTCACCCGCAACGAGGACCTCGAGGTGGAGGAGGACGACGCCGAGAACCTCCTCCAGGCCCTGGAGAAGGAACTCATGCGGCGCCGCTTCGGGCCGCCGGTACGCCTGGAGGTCGAGGAGTCCGTCGACCGCGAGGTCCTGGACCTCCTCGTCCGCGAGCTGAAGATCGGCGAGGCGGAGGTCTACCCGCTCCCCGGCCCGCTCGACCTCACCGGCCTCTTCCGCATCGCCGGCATCGACCGGCCCGAGCTGAAGTACCCGAAGTTCGTCGCCGGCACCCACCGCGACCTGGCCGAGGTCGAGTCGGCCTCCGCGCCGGACGTCTTCGCCGCGCTGCGCAGCAGGGACGTACTCCTCCACCACCCGTACGACTCCTTCTCGACCTCCGTCCAGGCCTTCCTGGAGCAGGCGGCGGCCGACCCGGACGTCCTGGCGATCAAGCAGACGCTGTACCGCACCTCCGGCGACTCCCCGATAGTCGATGCGCTCATCGACGCGGCCGAGTCCGGCAAGCAGGTCCTCGTGCTGGTCGAGATCAAGGCCCGCTTCGACGAGCACGCCAACATCAAGTGGGCCCGCAAGCTGGAGGAGGCCGGCTGCCACGTCGTCTACGGCCTGGTCGGCCTCAAGACGCACTGCAAGCTGTCCCTGGTCGTCCGCCAGGAGGGCGACACCCTGCGCCGCTACAGCCACGTCGGCACCGGCAACTACCACCCGAAGACGGCCCGCCTCTACGAGGACCTCGGCCTGCTGACCGCGGACCCGCAGGTCGGCGCCGACCTCTCGGACCTGTTCAACCGCCTCTCCGGCTACTCCCGCCGCGAGACCTACCGCCGCCTCCTCGTCGCGCCGAAGTCCCTGCGCGACGGCCTGGTCTCCCGCATACACAAGGAGATACAGCACCACCGCGCCGGACGCCCCGCCTCCATCCGCATCAAGGTCAACTCGATGGTCGACGAGGCCGTGATCGACGCGTGCTACCGCGCGTCCCAGGCCGGCGTCCCGGTCGACGTGTGGGTGCGCGGCATCTGCGCGCTGCGCCCGGGGGTGACGGGCCTGTCGGAGAACATCCGGGTCCGTTCGGTCCTCGGCCGCTTCCTCGAGCACTCGCGGGTCTTCGCCTTCGGCAACGGCGGCGAGCCGGAGGTGTGGTTCGGCAGCGCCGACATGATGCACCGCAACCTCGACCGCCGGATAGAGGCCCTGGTCCGGGTCACCGACCCGGCCCACCGGGCGGCCCTGAACCGGATGCTGGAGACCGGTATGTCCGACGGCACCGCCTCCTGGCACCTCGGCCCGGACGGCGAGTGGACCCGGCACGCGACCGACGCGGACGGCCAGCCCCTGCGCAACATCCAGGAGATGCTCATAGACGCCCGGAGGCGCCGGCGTGGCACAGCGACACCTTGACCCGACGGACCCCACGGCACCGGCACCGGCCCCGGCCGCTGCCGGCCCGCCGGCCCCGGCGGACGCGGACGCCCTGGCGGGGTACCTGCGCGCCCAGGCGACGGAGTTCCTCCGCGCCCTGCGCCTGCACCGGGAAACGGGGGCGGGCGCGGGCGGCGCGCACCCCGCGGACCGGGCGCGCGGCGCGGAGCGGGCGGCGGCCCCGTCCGCCGGCCGGGCGGGCCCGGCCCGCCTCACGGCCCGTACCGGCGACACGGGCGGACGGTCCGGCCCGGCGGGCGACGCCCCGGATCACGCCGGCCACGCCGGCACCAGCCACGCCGGCCACCTGAGCCACGCGGGCCACGGCGGCCCCACTGGCCCCACCGGTTCCACCGGCCACACCGGCCCCGTCGACGCGGTCCGCGCCCTGCGCCGCGCGGCCCGGCGGCTCAGCGGCACCCTGCACACCTTCCAGCCCCTGCTGGACGCCGACTGGGCGGAGGGCATGCGCCCCGAGCTGGCCTGGCTGTCCGGCACGCTGGCGCTGGAGCACGCGTACGCGTCCCGTCTGGAACGCCTGCTCCAGGCCCTGCACCGGCTGTCGGGCCCGGCGGCCTTCCCGGCCCAGCAGGCGGGCCGGGCCACCGCCACCACCGCCGTGTCCGTCTCCGTGCCCGCCGCCCACCCGGCGTCCCCGGACCGCGGCAGCCTCACCGTGGGCGCCGCCAAGGCCGGCGCGCTGCTCGACCGCCAGCTGACCCTGGCCCGCACCCGGGCCCACTCCACCGCGCTCCAGGCGCTGGGCAGCAGCCGCTTCCACGCGGTCGCCGACAAGGTCGCCTTACTGGCCAGCGAGGTCCCGCTGCGGACCACGGGAACCTCCACCGCCTCCCCCCATTCCGCCGCTTCCGCCACCTCCGCCACCTCCGCCACCGACCTGAGCCGGCTGGCCGCCGCCGCTCAGGACCGCCTGACCGACGCCGTGGCCGCCCTCCCCCTCGTCACCGCGGGCAACCCGTACAACGCCCAGGCGCTGGTCCACGGCCTCTCCCCGGACCCGGCACCCCACCCCCAGGACGCCCAGTGGCACCAGGTCCGCCTGCTGCTGCGCCTGCACCGGTACGCGCTCGAGGTCCTGGGCGGCGGGAGCGAGAGGACCACCGAGGACGTCCGCCTCCTGGCCGCCGGCGAGGCCCTCGACCGCCACCGCGACGCCTCGGAGGCCGCCGCCGCCGCGGCCCAGGCCGCCCGCACCCCGCGCATCGCCCCGGCGACGGCGTACGCGCTCGGCGTGCTCCACGCCGACCAGCGGCATGAGGTGGAGGCGGCGAGGTACGCGTTCCAGCACAGCTGGCGCAAGGACCCGATCAGGCTGCCGTAGGACGGAAGGCGGGGACGTTCCGTGAGCCCAGGGCACGACGAGACCACCGTGCACGCGGCCGGCTGCGTCCTGTGGCGCCGCTCCCCCCGCTCCCCGGGGCTGGAGCTGTGCCTGGTCCACCGCCCGAAATACGACGACTGGTCCCACCCGAAGGGCAAGCTGAAGCCCGGCGAGGACTCCCTCGCGGGCGCCCTGCGCGAGGTCGCGGAGGAGACGGGGTACGCCGCCGTGCCGGGCGCCGAGCTGCCCACCGTGCGCTACCTCGCGGCCGGCCGCCCCAAGGAGGTCCGGTACTGGGCGGCGGCCGCCGCCACCGGCGCCTTCACCCCCTCCGACGAGGTCGACCGCATCCTGTGGCTGGCGCCCGCCGCGGCCCGCGTCGTCCTCACCCAGCCGCGCGACCGGACCCTCGTCGACGCCCTGCTCGCGACGCGTCCGCTCGGTACCCCGCCGTGTCCTTGACGTAAGCGTTCCGTGACCTCACCGCACCGACCACAGGGGTTCACCCCCCGTTCATTTACGCCCATCGGCGGCTTCACCTGTTCTGCCTAATTTCGGCCTTACCGATACGGGGCGCATCCCGAATACGCGTCCGTATCACCCCAGCCTTCGTCTTCAACGCCACTCCTCGCACGCCGCCGGATTCAGGACGGCGGCTCCTGGAAGGAACTCCCTCAAGTGAAGCTTCAGCGCATGAACCGGCGGGCCCTCGCTCTCGGTGCTCTCGCCGTCTCCGGCGCCCTGGCCCTCACGGCGTGCGGCTCGGACGACACCAGCGGCGGCAGCGGCGGCGACGCCTCGGCGGCCGCCAACAGCAACATCAAGTGCGACGACGCCAAGGGCCAGCTCCAGGCCTCCGGCTCCTCGGCCCAGAAGAACGCGATCGACGCCTGGGTCAAGGCGTACACCACGGCGTGCAAGGACGTGCAGATCAACTACCGCCCCGACGGTTCGGGCGCCGGCATCACCGCGTTCAACCAGGGCCAGACCGCCTTCGCCGGTTCGGACTCGGCGCTGAAGCCCGACGAGGTCGAGGCCTCCAAGAAGGTCTGCTCCGGCGGCCAGGGCATCAACCTGCCGATGGTCGGCGGCCCCATCGCGGTCGGCTTCAACGTCCCGGGCGTCGACACGCTCGTCCTGGACGCCTCGACCCTCGCCAAGATCTTCGACAGCCAGATCACCAACTGGAACGACGAGGCGATCGCGAAGCTGAACCCCGACGCCAAGCTTCCCGACCTGAAGATCCAGGCCTTCCACCGCTCGGACGAGTCCGGCACCACGGACAACTTCACCAAGTACCTCAAGGCCGCCGCGCCCAAGGACTGGAAGTACGAGCCGGCCAAGGCATGGGCGGCCAAGGGCGGCCAGTCCGCTCCGCAGTCCTCCGGTGTCGCCCAGCAGGTGAAGCAGACCAGCGGCGCGATCTCCTACTTCGAGCTGTCCTACGCCAAGGACGGCATCAAGACGGTCGACATCAAGACCGAGGCCGCCGAGCCCGTCAAGGCCACCGTCGAGAACGCCACGGCCGCCATCGGCGCCGCGAAGGTCGTCGGCACCGGCAAGGACCTCGCCCTGGAGCTGGACTACACGCCCTCCGCCGACGGCGCCTACCCGATGGTCCTCGTGACCTACGAGATCGCCTGCGACAAGGGCAACAAGGCGGACACCCTGCCCGCCACCAAGTCCTTCCTGAACTACATGGCCTCGGAGGACGGCCAGGGCCTGCTGGCCGACGCCGGCTACGCCCCGATGCCCACCGAGATCATCACCAAGGTCCGCGAGACCATCTCGGGCCTGAGCTGACCCGAGTGCGGTCCGGCCTCCACCCGGGGGCCGGGCCGCACCGTCCGGTGCACCGCCGCCAGGAGCCCCGCACGACTCGGCTCCACCCGAGCCGCCGCGTACGACGGCTCCGCAGACCGGAGAACCCGATGGACATAACCACTGACTCCCACAAGCCGACACCAGCACCCGCACCCCAGCAGCCCCCCACGGCCGAGGCCAAGCGCGCCGCCCGCGGCGCCACCCGCCCCGGCGACCGGATCTTCCTCGGGCTGTCCCGCGGGTCCGGCATCTTCGTGCTGGTCATCATGGCCGCCATCGCGGCCTTCCTGACCTACCGCGCCTCGATCGCGATCAGCAAGGACGAGGCCAATTTCTTCACCACCTTCGAGTGGAACCCGAGCGGGATCCCCGCCGAGTTCGGCATCGCCGTCCTGGCCTTCGGCACCGTCGTGTCGTCGATCATCGCCATGGCCATCGCGGTCCCGATCGCGGTGGGCATCGCCCTGTTCATCACGCACTACGCGCCGCGCAGGCTGGGCGGCGCCATCGCGTACGTGATCGACCTGCTCGCCGCCGTGCCCTCGATCGTCTACGGCCTGTGGGGCGCGCTCGTCCTCGTGCCGCACATGGAGGGACTCTTCGGCTGGCTGGACGAGTACTTCGGCTGGACCGGCGTCCTCGAATGGAACGAGGGCCCGCCGCGCTCGCTGTTCACCGTCGGCATCCTGCTGGCCATCATGATCCTGCCGATCATCACCAACGTCAGCCGCGAGGTCTTCCGGCAGGTGCCGCAGACGCACGAGGAAGCGGCCCTGGCCCTCGGCGCCACGCGCTGGGAGGTCATCAGGATGTCCGTCCTGCCCTTCGGCCGCTCCGGCATCATCTCCGCCTCGATGCTGGGCCTCGGCCGCGCGCTCGGCGAGACGATGGCCGTCGCCATGGTCCTCTCCTCGACCTTCGACATCAACGCCAGCCTGTTGAACGCGGGTGGCGGCACCTTCGCCCAGAACATCGCCAGCAAGTTCAACGAGGCCACCCCCATGGGCCGGGACGCCCTCATCGCGTCCGGCCTGGTGCTCTTCGTGATCACCCTGCTGGTCAACGGAGCCGCCCGGATGATCATCGCCCGCCGCAAGGAGTACTCGGGGGCCAACGCATGAGCCACGCAACTCTCTCCGACCAGCGCCCGCCCAGCTCGCTGCGCGGCGCCACCCTGCCCAAGTGGTTCCCCTGGGCGGTCGCGGCGGGCTCCGTCGCCCTCGGCCTCGGCATCAGCGCCGCGGCGGGCCTGCACAGCAGCATCCAGTGGGCCCTGATCGCCGCGGTCCTCTTCGTCCTCGGCTCCTACGGCATCTCGGCCAAGGTCGAGGGCGGGCGGCAGGCCAAGGACCGCGTCGCGACCAGCATGGTCTGGGTCGCGTTCCTCCTGGCCGTGATCCCGCTGGCGTCCCTCGTCTGGGAGACCGTCCAGCAGGGCGTGAAGGTCCTCGACGGCTACTTCCTGAGCCACTCCATGGGCGTCGTCTCCGACTCCGAGCCGGGCGGCGGCATCTACCACGCCCTCCTCGGCACCCTGCAGCAGGTCGGCATCGCCACCGCGATCTCCGTGCCGCTCGGCGTGCTGACCGCGATCTACCTGGTCGAGTACGGGCGCGGCAAGCTCGCCAAGACCGTCACCTTCTTCATCGACGTCATGACGGGCATCCCGTCGATCGTCGCGGGTCTGTTCATCCTCAGCCTGTGGATCATCATCCTGGACATGGGCTACTCCGGCTTCGCCGGCTCCCTGGCCCTGTGCATCCTGATGATCCCGGTCGTCGTCCGCTCCACCGAGGAGATGCTCAAGCTCGTCCCGAACGAGCTGCGCGAGGCGTCCCTGGCGCTGGGCGTGCCGAAGTGGCGCACCATCCTGAAGGTGGTCGTCCCGACGTCCATCGGCGGAATCATCACCGGTGTGATGCTCGCGGTCGCCCGAATCACCGGCGAGACGGCACCCGTGCTGCTGCTGGTCTGGGGTACGAACCTCATCAACTCGAACCCCTTCTCGGACCCCCAGGCGTCCCTGCCGATGTACATCTATCTGCAGTACGGCGCCGGCTACGAGTCGTCCCACGACCGTGCCTGGGCGGCTGCCCTGACGCTCATCGCGTTCATCATGATCCTCAACCTGGTGGCCCGCGGCATCGCCCGCTGGAAGGCCCCGAAGACGGGTCGCTGACGCGGCCAGAGCAAGAACAGTCAGCGACCCGGACACGCGAAAGAAGAAGTGATACCCATGGCCAAGCGCATAGACGTCAGCGGCCTCAACGCCTACTACGGCTCCTTCCTGGCCATCGAGGACATCTCGATGACCGTCGAACCCCGCTCGGTGACGGCCTTCATCGGCCCCTCCGGCTGCGGCAAGTCCACGTTCCTGCGCACGCTCAACCGCATGCACGAGGTCACGCCCGGCGGCCGGGTCGACGGCAAGGTCATGCTCGACGACGAGAACCTGTACGGCGCCGGCATCGACCCGGTGGCCGTGCGGCGCGAGGTCGGCATGGTCTTCCAGCGCCCGAACCCGTTCCCGACCATGTCGGTGTACGACAACGTCGCGGCCGGCCTGAAGCTCAACGGCAAGTTCAAGAAGTCCGAGCTGGACGACGTCGTGGAGAAGTCCCTGCGCGGCGCGAACCTCTGGAACGAGGTCAAGGACCGCCTGAACAAGCCGGGCTCCGGCCTCTCCGGCGGTCAGCAGCAGCGCCTGTGCATCGCCCGCGCCATCGCGGTCGAGCCGAACGTCCTGCTTATGGACGAGCCCTGCTCCGCCCTGGACCCGATCTCGACCCTCGCCATCGAGGACCTGATCGGCGAGCTGAAGGAGCGCTTCACGATCGTCATCGTGACGCACAACATGCAGCAGGCGGCGCGCGTCTCGGACCGTACGGCGTTCTTCAACCTGGCGGCGGTCGGCCAGCCCGGCAAGCTGATCGAGATCGACGAGACGGAGCGCATCTTCTCCAACCCGTCGGTCCAGGCCACGGAGGACTACATCTCCGGCCGCTTCGGCTAGGCCGCCCCACCCCCCGACCCCTCGCGGTGCTGCATGGCGGTGCCACCGCGAGGCGCACAAAGGGCCCGCCCCCGATCACGGGGGCGGGCCCTCTTACCTGCTCACTTAGCTGCGGGCAGTCGTGCCTCCCCCAGTGCCTGAACGGCCTGGGAGGTACCCCCAGGGGCGGCACGGGTGGGCGCAGCGGCACCCGGCCAGCGCCGGACCACGCGCCCCACCCCCGCCCAGCCAAGACACCGGGCGACGCCTACAAGAACACCAGGTTCACGACCCCGAACGACACCGCGGCCACCAACGCCGCCGCCGGCATCGTGATGAACCACCCCATGATGATGTTCTTCGCGACCCCCCACCGCACGGCGTTCACCCGCTTCGTCGCCCCCACACCCATGATCGCCGAAGTGATCACATGCGTCGTCGAGATCGGCGCGTGGAACAGGAACGCCGACCCGAACATGATCGACGCCCCCGTCGTCTCCGCGGCGAACCCCTGCGGCGGATCCAGCTCGATGATCTTCCGTCCCAGCGTCCGCATGATCCGCCAGCCACCCGCGTACGTCCCCGCGGACAGCATCAGCGCACAGGCGATCTTCACCCACACCGGGATGGGATCGCCGTAGTCCTCGACATCGGCGATGACCAGCGCCATCACCACGATGCCCATGGTCTTCTGCGCGTCCTGGAGCCCGTGCCCCAGCGCCATCCCCGCCGCCGAGACGGTCTGCGCGATACGGAAGCCCCGCTTCGCCTTGTGCGGATTGGCCCGCCGGAACATCCACATGATCGCGGTCATCACCAGATACCCGGCGAGCAGACCGACCACCGGCGAGATGAACATCGGGATGACGATCTTGTCGACGACCCCGTGCCAGTACACGGTCGTGCCGCCGGCCAGCGCCGCGCCCACCATGCCGCCGAACAACGCGTGCGAGGACGACGAGGGAAGGCCGAAGTACCAGGTGATCAGGTTCCAGACGATCGCGCCGACCAGCGCCGCGAAGAGGATCCCCATCCCCTTCGATCCCTCGGGTGTCTCGATCAGCCCCTCGCTGACGGTCTTGGCGACCCCGGAGCCGAGGAACGCGCCGGCGAGGTTCATGACGGCGGCCATCGCGAGCGCCGCCCGAGGCGTCAGCGCACGTGTCGACACGGACGTCGCGATCGCGTTCGCCGAGTCGTGGAAGCCGTTGGTGTACGTGAAGAAGAGCGCGACCCCGATGGTCACGACCAGAGCGAAGGTGTCCATGAAGAGGTCAGGACTCCTTGACCGCGATGGTCTCCACCGTGTTGGCCACGTGCTCGAACGCGTCGGCCGCTTCCTCCAGCACGTCCACGATCTGCTTGAGCTTCAGCACCTCGATGGCCTCGTACTTGCCGTTGAAGAGGTGGGCGAGCAGCTTGCGGTGGATCTGGTCGGCCTGGTTCTCCAGCCGGTTGACCTCGATCCAGTACTCGGTGAGGTTGTCCATCGTGCGCAGGTTGGGCATGGCCTCGGCGGTCAGCTCGGCGGCCCGGGCCAGCACCTCGATCTGCTGCTCGACGCCCTTGGGAAGTTCCTCGACGTTGTAGAGGACGACCAGGTCGACGGCCTCCTCCATGAAGTCCATGATGTCGTCGAGGGACGAGGCGAGGTTGTAGATGTCCTCGCGGTCGAAGGGCGTGATGAAGGAGGAGTTCAGCTGGTGGAAGATCGCGTGCGTGGCGTCGTCACCCGCGTGTTCGGCGGCCCGCATACGCTCTGCGATCTCGGCCCGGGCGGATGCGTCCGCCCCGAGCAGTTCCATCAGGAGCTTGGAGCCCGTGACGATGTTGTCCGCGGAGGCGGCGAACATGTCGTAGAAGCTCGTCTCCCTGGGGGTCAGACGAAAGCGCACGTTGGGGTCCTCGGGGTGCATCGGTTTCGGTCAGGCTGATGCTAGGCGCATCATCCGGCCACGGCTAACGGGCCGTCCCCCAGTGTCGCCCATCAGGCAGAGTGATGAGCAGGGGGGCGACGCCGAGGGCTCTGCGAAGGGCCCCTACCCCGCAAAGTTCGTTACCATATACCCGCCAGGGGTATATGTCCGCTATCGCCCCGAACTCTTCCCACACCGCCCCACAGGAGGACGCGATGACGACCACCGAGGCCGGCGCAGGTGCGCCCTCCCCCACCGTGGACACGGCGGAGACGGACGGGACGGACATCGTGACCGACCACGACCGCGGGGTGCACGGCTACCACAAGCAGAAGGACGAGCACCTCAAGCGCCTGCGCCGCATCGAGGGCCAGATCCGCGGCCTGCAGCGGATGGTCGACGAGGACGTCTACTGCATCGACATACTCACCCAGGTCTCCGCCTCCACGAAGGCCCTGCAGTCCTTCGCCCTCCAGCTCCTGGAGGAGCACCTGCGCCACTGCGTCGCCGACGCGGCCGTCAAGGGCGGCGCCGAGATCGACGCGAAGGTGGAGGAGGCGACGAAGGCGATCGGCCGCCTGCTGCGCACCTGACCGGCCCCGGCCCCCCGGGGAGGGCGGCCCGAGGGGCCGGCTACTGGTCGGCCCCGGTCCGCCGCTCCTCCGCCACCCGCAGCACCTCGTCGATGCTCTCCAGGCTGAGCCGCTCCCGGGCGGCCGACGCCGCGATGATCAGTTCGCCGCACAGCTCGATCTCGGCGAGGGCCACGTGGTCCTGAACCGTCGTACCGCCGACCGGAGCCACGCGCGTCACCTCGTCTCTGCCGTCACCGGCTTCCTAGAGTAGGGAGCGGCCTACGCACCGCGCATGGCACGGAAGGGCTAGTTCTTGCCACCCGAGCCGCCCGAGCCACCCGCCCCCGCCTCTCCGGGCACCCCCTGCTCCCCCGGCTCTCCTGCCTCCCCCGCCTCCCCCGGCTCCGACGCGATCTTGCCGGCGTAGATGTCCCGGTCCTCGGGCAGCCGTACGCGCACGGCGGCGCCGAAGTCGCGGAGCAGCGTCGTCGAGGCGACGGCCACGGTCTCCTCCTCGTGCCCGTTCACGAAGCTGAAGCGGTGCCGGACCTTGCGGATACGGCCCTCGTCGTCGAGGTAGGCGTCGAACGGCACCTCGGCGGTGGCGAAGCCCTCGGCCGCCGCGGCCAGCGCCTCCCGGTTGCCCTCCGACGCGCCGCGCGCCGCCCTGGCCAGGTCGGCGGTCCCCCGGTAGTGCCGCACCGCGATCCCCTCGACCTCCGTGCGCCCCACGTACGTCGCCGTCCGCGTCCCGCGCAGCACCTCGGCGGCGGCGAAGGGGTCGGTCGCCCCGCCGGTGACCAGGTTCCCGTCGGACAGCGAGGTGGTGTCCACCCGCACCCACTTGTCGTCGGGGACACCGGCTCCCCGGTTCTTCATGAACAGCGCTCCCGGCGCCAGCAGCTCGGTGATGGGCCGGTGCTCGCTCGTCCCCGCCGGGTCCTGGGGCAGCCGCACCTCCAGCCGCCCGAACCGCCGCTCGAAGTCGTAGACGCCCTCGCCGCGGATGGTCACCCGCGTCCCGCCGCTGGCCATCTCCATGGCGGTACGCGTCCTCGCGCTCCCGGCGGCCACCAGCCGGTCGGCGGCCCGGTGCAGCACGGCGACCGGATCACCGGCGCCGCCGCCCGCTCCCTGGGCCGCCGCGCCCTCCCCGGAGCAGGCGGCGCCGGTCAGACACACGACGACCACGCCCCCGGCGACGGCGAGACCGCCGCCCGCCCTCCTGCCCTGCCGCTCCTTCGCCCACCCGACCATCGCCACCGCCACCTGCCCCAGCCGTCACGCCCGCTCCGGACCTCCTGCCGTCCGGGTTAACGAGGGGCAGGCGACGCCGGTAACGTGGTGGGCGTGGCGCAGCAGGACGGTCTCGAAGCTCCCCAGGAAGTCCCGGAACACCTCACGACGACGGTCGAGCAGGGCCGCTTCTGTCTGGCCCGCTGCGTCTGCGGCTGGCGCGGCCCGGCGCGCAGGGCGAGAAGCCAGGCCCGCACGGACGCGAGAGCGCACGCCTCGGCCTGACGGACCGCGCGTCCGCGACCCCGCGTGAGCGGCCCCTACGCAGCGGTCCCTACGCGGCGAGGTCGCGCTCCCCCGCGCCGGCGCTCTCCCTGCGGGCCTCCGGGATCACGGCGTCGCGCTCGGCGGCGCCGCCCCGCCCTCGCGCGCTGATCAGCCACCCCACCCGGGGCGACCGCTCGACGGCGCGGGTCAGCGGCGTCAGCAGGGCCATGGCGACCGGCGACAGCAGCAGCGCGACGGCCGTACCGAGCGCGAAGCCGCCGATGACGTCCGTGGGGTAGTGCACACCCATGTAGACGCGGATGAAGCCGCCGAACAGCGCGAGCACGATCGCGCCGATCCCGAACTTCCGGTTGGCGACGAACAGGGCGACGGCGAGCGCCATGCACAGGGTGGCGTGATCGCTCACGAAGGAGAAGTCGTCCTTCCCCGCGACCAGCACTTCCAGCCCGTCATGGGTCTTGAACGGTCTCGGCCGCTCCACGAAACCCCGTATCGGCACGTTGACCAGGACCGCGACACCGGCCGCGAGCGGCGCCCACACCAAGGCGGCCACGCTCGACGCCGCGTCCTCACCGCCCCGCCGCCGCACGGACCACCAGCACCCCAGCACCAGCAGCACGATCGCGAACAGCAGTCCGTACTCACCCACGAACTCCATGACGCGGTCGAACCAGTGCGGCGCGTCCTTGGCCAGGCCGTTGATGTCGTAGAGCAGCTCGACGTCGGGGTTCGACCCGGATTCGGCGAGTCCAGCCATGGTGCTGCGGCCCCTTCGTCATGTCCTGCGGCGCGCCGTGCGCGCGCCTCTTCCGCCACCCCCGTGGTCACGCCAACAGGAACGCACGGCCCCCGTTGATACGTTCCACACTCCACGGAATGATCACGCAGACGTTATCGAAGAGAGATACGTCGCCGCAGCTCAGGGCATGGTTTCACGCTGTGTTCAAACCATCTCATTCACACCGTGGTGGGCAGCGCTTTCGCGCCATCCTCGGTGACCCGGGTGGCCCCGAAGTAGTCGGGGGTGTCGATCGGGTCGAACCGGATCACGGCCCCCGGCCGGGGCGCGTTGATCATGTACCCGCCGCCGACGTACATCCCCACGTGCCGGATGGCCCGCGAGTTGGTGAGGTCGTCCGAGAAGAACACCAGGTCCCCGGGCAGCAACTCGTCCCGCCCCGGATGCGGCCCCGCGTTGTACTGGTCGTTGGCGACCCGGGGCAACTCGATCCCCACGCTCTCGTACGCCGCCTTGGTCAGCCCCGAGCAGTCGAACCGGCCTCCCTGGTCCGCCGTCCCGTTCCCACCCCACAGATAGGGCGTCCCGAGCTTCTCCTGCGCGTAGGCGATCGCCCCGGCGGCCTGCTCGGACGGATCCACCCGCGTCTCGGGCGCCGCGAAACTCTTCTCCAGGGTCGTGATCACCTTGACGTAGTTCTGGGTCTCCTTGTACGGCGGCACACCCTGGTACTTGATCACCGCGTACGCCCCCGCGTTGTAGGAGGCCAGCATGTTCTCGGTCGGATTCCCGGGCACGTCCTTCACGTACGACGCGAGGGAGCAGTCGTACGACGCCGCCGACGGAATGGCGTCCTTCGGGTCCCACACGTCCCGGTCGCCGTCGCCGTCCCCGTCGATCCCGTGGGTGGCCCACGTACCGGGGATGAACTGCGCTATGCCCTGCGCCGCCGCGTGGCTCTGCGCCCTCGGGTTGAAGCCGCTCTCCTGGTAGAGCTGGGCGGCGAGCAGCGCGGGGTTGATGGCGGGGCAGAGGTTGCCCCACTTCTGCACGAGCGGCTGGTACGCCGCCGGCACCGATCCCTTGGCGAGCTTCTTCGACCCGCCGCCGGAGCCGCCCGCGAGGTTCCCGGCGATGACGTAGACGCCCACGACGAGCAGCATCACGAAGCCCATCCCGAGGGCGACCGCGACACCGGCACCGACCCACAACTTCCGCATGGGCCAACTTTCCCCCATGCCCGGCCCGTTCAATGACACTTTCCAGCCATGTCGCGCACTTGATCGGGAAGACGAACCGTCACTTCGCAGAAGGGCCCAACGACACAACCACCCGTCAGGTTGCGCTCCAGCATCATTGCTAGGCGTAACCTGACGTGATACACAGAGTGACCATACGACTCATCGCACACCGGTCCGCACCACCCTGTCAGGGCCCGGGACGGACCGGTGGCAAGCTATTCGCACGAAACCCGCCAATCGATGACGCCAAGTCGACATACGACGGCGCCTTCGTCGGCGACAATGATGCCTGACCTCTGCATGTCCGCAGAGGGTGCGGAACTACCCAACAGGGGCGGTGACTTACATGCTCTTTGCGGCCGACGAGGGAGACATCAACACCATCATCGGGGGGATCGCTCCGGACTGGGGCCCCTTCGGTGCGCTGGGGGCCGAGGCGAAGACGCTGGTCCAGGTCGTCATGGCCGTAGCCATCCTGCTCTGCCTCGGCATCGCCATCTGGGGCGCCGCCAAGCAGCGCATCGGCGCCACCGCGCTCCGCGACACCTTCAGCGCGGAACAGGGCAAGGGCCTCATCATCGCCGGGCTGACAGGCGTGTTCATCATCGGCTCACTCGGCACGCTCTTCACCATCGTGTACGGCATGGCCGTGTAGCTCCACCACCCATCCCACCCGCCCGTCGTGCCAACCGGCTGAGGTTGCGTTTCCCTGATGTCGAGTCACCACACCGCGCCCGCGCGGGAACCAGCACGGCTACCGTCGTACTTCTACGGCAGGCACGACGTCGAGGGGGCGTTCGCGGCATGAGTCTGGGAGACGACCACCAGTCCTCCGGCGGTTACGGCGGCACCGGGCAGACACGGACCCGGCTGCCCGACGGAGAGGGCGACGGCTACGGCACCCCCCGGCGCGGCGGCCGCTCGTCGTCCCGGAGCCTGGTCACGGTGGTCGGCGTCGTCGTCCTCCTCATCGCGGCGATCGCCTTCGCGAACCGTGGAGGAGACGATTCCGCGTCCTCGGACGACCCGGCCGCCGACAAGCCGAAAGCCGCGGCGACGGCCCCTTCGGGCACCCGCCCGGTCCAGTCCGGCTTCGCCCACGACGACCAGGGAGCCCAGAGCGCGGCGGCGAACTACGCGGTGGCGTTGGGCTCGGCCGACATGTTCGACAAGGCCAGACGGCAGGGAATCATCGACACCGTCTATGCACCGGACGTCGCTGCTTCCCGCAGGGAGGCCCTGGACGGTGCGTACTCGAGCGCGGAGTTCCTCGCGAACATCGGTCTCGACAAGAACGGCAAGGCGCCCAGCGGCCAGACCTTCGTCTCGCGGGTGATCCCGGTGGGCACCAAGGTCACGTCATCCAGCGCCGACAAGGCCACCGTCGAAGTCTGGTACACGTCCCTGTTCGGGCTGTCGGGTAACAACTCGACCAATCCGGTGACGGAGAGCTGGTACACCACGACGTACCAGCTGACGTGGACCAACAACGACTGGAAGGTCATCGACTTCCAGCAGAAGGACGGACCGGTGCCGGTCGGGCGCGATCAGCGAGCCTCCACCGCCGACGACATGACGAAGGCCGTCGAGGAGTACGGAGGGTTCACGTATGCGCGCTAACCACCGCGTCCTCAAGGTCGCAACCGCCGTCACCGCAGTACAGACGACTGTGGTGCTGCTGGCCGCCCGCGCCGTCGCCGCACCCACGCCCACGCCGACGCCGGCCGATACTGACAACCCTTGCGACCTCATCCGCGGCCCCGCCAAGGAGTACTGCGAGAACGGCCAAGCCGGCGCCGGATCCACCAGCCGCGACACCCCCGACGTCACCACCACCCTCGACCCCCTCTCCTCCCTCGCCAAGGGCTGTGCCGACGCCGCCGCATGGACCGTCGACAAGCTCAGCGCCGCCGTCGAGGACACCGCCGACGTCGACTTCACGAACCCGAAGTTCCTCCAGCAGTACGCCGTCGTCTTCGCGGCGTCGACGGTCCTCACGCTCGTCCTGTGGCTCCTCGCGGTGGCGAAGCGTGCCGTGCGCGGCGTCCCGCTCAGCACCGCGCTCTCCGAGGCCATCGGGTTCCTCTGGCTCACCGTGCTGGCGTCCGCCTTCACCCCGCTGATCCTCTACACGGTCGTATCGGCCACCGACGGCATCACCGACGTCCTCGCCAAGACCACCGGCGACCAGACGGACACGTTCTTCGGCACGTTCTCCGGCGCCCTGAAGAAGGGCGAGGACATCGGCGGCGGACCGATCATGCTGATCGTCGTCTCCCTGGTGTCGATCCTCGCCGCCGGCGTCCTGTGGCTGGAACTGGTCATCCGCGCCGCCCTGCTCTACGTCGGCGCCCTGCTCGGCACGGTCGTCTACGCCGGCCTGGTCGACAAGAACCTGTGGGGCCACGTCCGCCGCTGGGCCGGGATCATGATCGCGGTCATCCTGGTGAAGCCCGTCATCGTGATCGTCCTCGGCCTCGCCGGGGCGCTGTCCGCCGACGACGGACCCGACGCCTTCTCCGCCGTGGTCTCCGGCCTCGCGATCATCCTGCTCGCCATCTTCGCGTCCGCGATGATCTACCGCTTCGTCCCCGGCTTCGGCGACGAGATCGCCGGCTCCCGCAACAACCGCATCATGCAGGGCGCCGAGGGCAAGGCCGCCGCCGTGATCAGCTCCCCGGCGAACCTGGTCGCCCAGGGCATCCGGACCCACAGCACCCGCCACAACGGCGACAGCGGAGGCGGCGGCCAGTCCGCGTCCTCCTCCGCGCCCCGCCCCTCGAACCCCGCCTCCGGCGGAGTCGCCGCGCACAGCGCGCGCCCCTCGAACGGCGGCGGCGGAACTGTCCCCTCCGCCGCACCCGCACCGCGCTCCGGCAGCCCGGTGAACACGCCCCACGCCAGCAACACCCGCAACAGCAAGAACAGCACAGGAGGTGACGGGCGTTGACGACCGAGTCCCACGTGTCCCATCCGGTCACGCCCCGCCGTACGTATCTGATCGGCCGCGCCCGGCCGAACGCGATCGTCGGCCGCAACCGCGAGACCGGTGAGATCGCGCTGATCGTCGTCGGCGCGTTCCTCGGCATGATGTGCGGGCTCCTCGTCCCCGTCCTGACCCTGCGCATCGTGCTGCTCGTCGGCTTCCCGATGCTCGCGCTGGCCGCCGTCTACGTGCCGTACAAGCACCGGACGTTCTACAAGTGGTTCGAGATCAACCGCAGCTACAAGCGGACCCTGCGCAGCGGCACCACCTACCGCTCCGGCGCCGTCGAGGCCGGCACCCGGCTCGACGGGCGGGAGGTCGAGGTCGGCCCGCCGCCCGGCATCGGCCGCATCACCTGGCTCGCGGCGCCCTTCGGGCCGGACGAGATCGCCGTACTGCTGCACGCCGACCGCAAGACGGTGACCGCCGCGATCGAGATCGAGGGCCCCGGCGTCGGCCTGCGCGACTCGGAGGACCAGGAGGCCCTGGTCGACCGCTTCGGCACCCTGCTCAAGCACGTGGCCAACGGCGACGGCTTCGTCACCCGCATCCAGATGCTCGCCCGCACCCTCCCGGCCGACCCGGACGCGCACGCCAAGGACGTCGCCCAGCGCGGCGACGACAAGGCGCTGCCGTGGCTCCAGCAGTCGTACGACCAGCTCCAGTCGATGGTGTCCACCAGCAGCGAGCAGCACCGCGCCTATCTCATCGCCTGCATGCACTACACCCGTGAGCTGGCGGCCGAGGCCAACGCCATGGCCCGCGCCGCCCGCCCGCACAACGGCCGCAAGCTGGACCGGGACGCGGGCCTCGCGGTGGTGATGGCGCGGGAGCTGACGGACATCTGCTCGCGCCTCCAGGAGGCCGACATCCGCGTCCGCCAGCCGCTGGGACAGGGCAGGCTCGCCTCCCTCATCCACGCGATGTACGACCCGGACCACCCCATCGACCACATCCAGGCGATGACCAAGCGCAACGCCTGGCCGGCCGAGCTGGACGCGATGGAGCCCACCTACCTCCAGGCCAAGACCCGCGAGTCTTCCACCCGCGCCCCCTGGTGCCACGCCACCGCCTGGATCAAGGAGTGGCCGATGACCCCGGTCGGCGTGAACTTCCTCGCGCCGCTCCTCGTCCACACCCCGGACGTCATCCGCACGGTCGCCGTCACGATGGACCTCGAACCCACCGAGGTCGCCATCGAGCGCATGCTGACCGAGAAGACGAACGACGAGGCCGAGGCGTCCCGCGCCGCCAAGATGAACCGCACCGTCGACCCCCGCGACATCGCCGCCCACGGCCGCCTGGACCAGCGGGGCGAGGACCTCGCCAGCGGCGCGGCCGGCGTCAACCTGGTCGGCTACATCACCGTCTCCTCCCGCTCCCCCGAGGCACTGGCCCGCGACAAGCGGACGATAAGGGCCTCGGCCGGAAAGTCGTACCTGAAACTGGAGTGGTGCGACCGCGAGCACCACCGCGCCTTCGTGAACACACTTCCGTTCGCCACCGGCATCCGAAGGTAGGGGCTGAGCCTGATGCGGGACCCGCTGTCCGTCCTCACCGAAGCCTTCACGTCCTTCCTCTTCGGGAAGGTCGAGACGACCCGCCTGCCCGTCCGCACCTCCACCGGCCAGGCGCAGGCCGTCTACCTGCCGACCGCCGCGCCCGGCCTCGGCGACTCCGGCGTGATCATCGGCCGCGAGGTCTACTCCGGCAAGGGCTACATCTACGACCCCTTCCAGCTCTACGGCCAGCAGCTCCCCGCCCCGCACTGGCTGGTCCTCGGCGAGTCCGGCAACGGCAAGTCGGCGCTGGAGAAGACGTACGTCCTGCGCCAGCTCCGCTTCAAGGACCGCCAGGTCGTCGTCCTGGACGCGCAGGGCGAGGACGGCGTCGGCGAGTGGAACCTCATCGCCGAGGAGCTGGGCATAACGCCCATCCGGCTGGACCCGATGGCCGCCCTGGACCACGGCATCCGGCTCAACCCCCTGGACCCGGCGATCACGACGACCGGGCAGCTGGCCCTGCTCCGCACGATCATCGAGGTCGCGATGGGCCACGGCCTCGACGAGCGCTCCGGTTTCGCGCTCAAGGTCGCGCACGCCTACGTCAACGAGACCATCGTCGAGCGCCAGCCGGTCCTCACCGACATCGTCGAGCAGCTCCGCCACCCCGAGCCGGAGTCGGCCGAGGCGATGAACGTCGCCATAGACGACGTACGGGCGTGGGGCCTGGACGTGGCCCTCGTCCTCGACCGGCTCGTCGACGGCGACCTGCGCGGCATGTTCGACGGACCGACCACGGTCGGCATCGACCTGGACGCCCCGCTCATCGTCTTCGACCTCTCCCACATCGACCGCAACTCCATCGCCATGCCGATCCTCATGGCGATCGTGGGCGTGTGGCTGGAGCACACCTGGATCCGGCCCGACCGGAAGAAGCGCATCTTCCTGGTCGAGGAGGCCTGGCACATCATCAACAGCCCGTTCGTGGCGCAGCTCTTCCAGCGGCTGCTGAAGTTCGGGCGCCGGCTGGGCCTGTCGTTCGTGGCGGTGGTCCACCACCTGTCGGACGTCGTCGACGGGGCGGCGGCCAGAGAGGCCGCGGCCATCCTGAAGATGGCCTCCACCAGGACGATCTACGCCCAGAAGGCCGACGAGGCCCGGGCGACCGGCCGCGTCCTCGGCCTGCCCCGCTGGGCCGTGGAGATCATCCCCACCCTCACCCCGGGCATCGCGGTCTGGGACGTCAACGGCAACGTCCAGGTGGTCAAACACCTGATCACCGAGACCGAACGCCCGCTGGTCTTCACCGACCGCGCGATGACCGAGTCCTCCGCCGACTTCAACGACGACGCCCTGCGCGCGGCCGAGCTGGAGGCGGAGGAACGGGCGGCGGCCTTCGTGGAACAGCACATCGCCGACTCGTCCGAATCGACGGTGGCGTAGCCGAGGGGGAGGAACGGGACGGATGAGACCGGACGACGACCGGCGGCGGGACGGCCAGGGAGGCATCCCGGACGGCCTGCTGCTGGGCATACTCGCCTTCCTCCTCGGCATGACGCTGCTGGTGTGGACGGCGACCGGCCTGTCCGCCCTGTTCGCCCACGGCGCCTGGCCGGCCGGCGTGACCTTCGCCGGCACCCCCCTCGCCATGCGCCACCTGGTCGCCGAACCCCACGACCTCCCCGGCGCCTGGCCCGACACCCCGGCGACGGACCTCTCCGGGTACGGCCTGTTCTGGGGGCTGTTCATCGGCCAGCTGATGGTGCTGGTCGTGCTGACCGTGTTCGTGATGGGCACGGTCGCCCGCTGGCGGGCGGTACGGCAGCGCCGACGCGCGGAGGCGCGGGCGGCGATGACGGCCGTACGGAAGCCGGATCCCCAACCGGAACCGGAGCCGCGGCCGCAGCCACAGCCGGCGCGGCAGCCGGAACCGGAGCAGGTGCACGACGTACCGACCCCGAGGGCGCCGCGGCAGCCGACACCACCGGTGACCGAACCCCTCGCTGCCGTGGCCGACGGCAAACGGCTGGGCGGTTGGGAAACCCCCCGCACCGAAGGCACGGTCCACTACGGCCCCCCGGCCACCCGCCACTCCACCGCCGCGAACGCCCTGCGCGAAGCGGACGGCGCCGCCCTCGTCATCACCTCCAGCCCGGCCCTGTGGGCGGACACCAAGGACGCCCGCGCGAAACTCGGCCCCTGTCACCTCTACGACCCCGGCCACCTGTGCGACACCCCGGCCCGCCTCCACTGGTCCCCCCTCGCCGGGTGCGAGGACCGGCCGACGGCCACGGCACGGGCCGCCGCGCTCCTCGCCCCGGTCCGCCCCACCGCGCGGCTCGACCAGGCGGTCGGCGACACGGCCGAGCTGCTCCTGCGCAGCTACCTTCACGCCGCCGCGGTCGACGGCCGTACCGTCCGCCACGTCCACCGCTGGTCCCAGGGCCTCCAGATCCAGGACGCCGTACGCATCCTCCGCACCAGCCCGAAGGCCGCCCCCGGAGCCGCGGGCGAACTCGAAGGCGCCCTCACCGCCCACCCCGAGCGCCGGGACATGGCACAGCAGCTCACCACCCGGGCCCTCGCCGCCCTCTCCACGGTCAACATCCGCGAGGCGTGCACTCCCAACCGAACTGATGCCCTCGCCTTGGATTCCTTCGTCCAAGAACAGGGAACGCTTTACGTGGTGGGTGAATCCATCGAGGACCCCCGGACGAGTCCCGGCGCGATGCCGCTGCTGACGGCGCTCGTCTCAAGCGTGGTCGAGCGCGGCCGGCGCATGGCCGAACGGTCATCCTCCGGTCGCCTCGACCCACCACTCACCCTCGTCCTGGACGACGTGGCGGCCGTGGCCCCGCTCCCCCAGCTCCCCGAGCTGCTGGCCACCGGCGCCGACCGCGGCCTGCCGACCCTGGCCCTGCTCCGCTCCCGCGAACAGGGCAGGTCCCGCTGGCCCCACCACGAACTCCCCGTCTAGCGACGGCCACTGCAACCCCGCGACCCCGGCGCCCCGGCCCCCCGGCACCGCCTCACCGCTCGAGCACGAACTCCAGCTCGTGATCCCCCGGGCCCCCGCCCGCGAGCGGCACGGTCCGGCCGCTCGGCACGAACCCGGCCTTCCGGTACGCCCCCTGCGCGCGCCCGTTGTCCGGGTGCACGATCAGCCGCACCCGCTCCAGGCCGCTCTCCCACGCCCATTCCAGCCCGGCGGCGAACAACGCCTTGGTCAGCCCGCTCCCCCGCCACTCGGGTCGTACGAACACCCCGACGACGTGCCCCTGGCTCCGCTCCACGGGGAACCCCGCCCAGTCCGTCGTCCCGGCCTCCTCCACCAGCACGGTCAACGTCCCGAGCCACAGACCCCCCGGCCCCTCGGCGACGAACTGCCGCGCCCTGCCGTCCCCGCCCTCGGCCCCGCCCTTCGCCCGCTCCTGCCAGTAGGAGTCCGGCCGGACCACCGCGTCGTCGTACGTCTCCAGGTACGCGAGGTGCGCCAGCGGATCCCGCAGCGCACGCAGCCGCAGCTCCTTCACGGCGGGCCACTCGTCGGCGCGTATGGAGCGGATCACGTAGTCACCGGGGACCGAGGTACTCATGCGGGCCACCGTAATACCCGGGTACTACGCCCCTCACCTGATATACGCCCCCGGGACGGACGCCCTCCGCGCCCGTATCCCCGACCATGGTCGGATGGAGCCCGTGCACCCCGCCGCGCGAGAGCGGACGGCGGAACCCCTCACCGAGTACGTGCAGCGCGTCAACCGCCGCGTCCGCGCCTTCGACCGCCGCCGTCCCCTCGTATGGGACCTGCTCCTCACCGGCTTCTGGGTACTGGCCGCCCTGATCGACGCCTCCGGCGGCTGGCGCAACGTCGCCCACGACCCCGACGTCCCCACCGGCCTCGTCGTCACCCTCAGCCTCGCCCTCTCCGTGCCGCTCCTGTGGCGGCGCGGCCACCCCGGGCTCGCCCTGCTCCTCACTCTCCCCGCGGCCCTGGTGAGCGCCTGGTCGGGCGCCGCCCTCCAAGCGGCCCTGCTCCAGCTCCTGCTCGTCCACCACATCGCCCTGCGCCGGCCGCTGCGCCACCTCTCGTGGGCGGTGGCCGTCGTGCTCGCCCCGACCTGCGTCACGGTCGCCCGCTACGGGGACAGCGCGGGCTCCTGGACCCAGCAGGTCGGCTCGCAGCTCTCCGCCATCGGCGTGGCCGCCCTCATCGGCATCACCGTCCGCACCCGCCGCGACTACACCGAGGCCCTGGAGGACCGCGCCCGCCGTCTGGAGACCGAGCGCGACCAGCAGATCCGCCTCGCCGCCGCCGCCGAACGCGCCCGCATAGCCCGGGAGATGCACGACATCATCGGTCACAACCTCTCCGTCATCACCAGCCTCGCCGACGGCGGCCGCTACGCCGCCGCCAAGTCCCCCGACCGCGCCGCCCAGGCCCTCGACGCCATCGGCACCACCAGCCGCCAGGCCCTGGGCGAACTGCGCCGCCTGCTCGACATCCTGCGCGACGAGGAACAGACCGGACGACCCGAGCCGGCCGAGCTCTCCCCCCAGCCCGCGCTCACCGACCTCGACCGCCTCCTCGACGGCGTCCGCAAGGCCGGCCTCCCGGTCCGCACGACCGTCCGGGGCCGGGCCACGCTCCCGGAGGGCCGCCAGCTCACGGTCTACCGCGTCGTCCAGGAGGCCCTCACCAACACCCTCAAGCACGCCGGCCCGGACGCCACCGCACACGTCGACCTCTCCTACGAGGCCGCCGGCGCCGTCACCCTCACCGTCTCGGACACCGGTACCGGCGGCCCGGCCCCCGGCCCCTCCGCCCTCTCCGCCTCCTCCGACGGCCGCGGACTGCCCGGAATGCGCGAACGAACCGCCCTGTACGGCGGCACACTTGAGGCCGGGCCACGCCCTCACCCCGAACGCGGCTGGCGCGTTCACCTTCACCTACCGGAGGAATCCCCGCAGTGACCACCGTCCTCATCGCCGACGACCAGCCACTCCAGCGCTTCGGCTTCCGCATGCTCCTGGAGAGCCAGGACGACATGACGGTCGTGGGCGAGGCGGCCAACGGCGCCGAAGCGGCCCGGATGGCAGCCGAACTCCGCCCCGACGTGGTCCTCATGGACGTACGCATGCCCGGCTCGGACGGCATCGAGGCGACCCGCCGCATCGTCGCGGCCGGCGGACGCACCCGGGTGCTCATCCTGACCACCTTCGACCTCGACGAGTACGCCTACTCCGGTCTGCGCGCCGGAGCCTCCGGGTTCCTCGTCAAGGACGCCCAGCCGGAGGAACTGCTCTCCGGCATCCGCGCGGTGGCCACCGGCGACGCGGTCGTCGCCCCGAGCCTGACCCGCCGCCTGCTGGACGCCTACGTCCACCACCTGCCGGCCGCCACAGAACCGGACGGCTCCCCCGACCACCGCCTCGCCTCCCTCACCGAGCGCGAGAGCGAGATCCTCCGCGTCATGGGCCAGGGCTGGACCAACACGGAGATAGCGGAGCGCCTCCACCTGGCCGAGTCGACGGTGAAGACCCACGTGGGCCGCATCCTGGCGAAGACCGGCTCCCGGGACCGCGTCCAGGCGGTCATCCTGGCGTACGACACAAAACTGGTGAAGCCGTCCTGACACGAAAAGCCTGACACCAAAAGGACC
>NZ_JBHVOC010000030.1:0-88433 GCF_044142145.1 Streptomyces sp. BK79 | reverse complement strand
ACTCGATGTACGCGGAGATCGACGCCACCGTCGGGTTGAGGAACATCTGGTCCATCGGAACCTCGACGCCCAACTCCTCGATGAACGCGTCCTGAATTCTGAACATGATCACGGACTGGCCGCCCAGGGTGAAGAAATCGTCGTCCGCCGCTATGTCGTCGACTTTCAGCTCCCGGCACCAAATGGCGCGCACGCTGTCGGCAATCATTTTTGTCCTCTCTGGTTCGCCGACAGGATTCTTGTCGGCTTTCGCGTCGGCTATCGCGTCGTGCCGCTCAGCGCGTACTGCCTGTTGAGCGAGTCGACCAGTGCCGCGCGGTCGACCTTCCCGTGCGGGCTCAGCGGAAGCCGCAGGACGTTCACGAACCTGGCCGGGACCATGTTGCGCGGCAGGGTCTGCAGGAGACGGATGCGCACGTCGTCCTCGGTCAGCTCGTCCCGGGACGGGACGAGGAACGCGGTCAGCTCGGCCTCGCCGCCGTCGGTGGGCGCGACGACCACGGCGGCCTCCCGGATCCCGGCCAGCCGGCCGAGCGCGCGCTCGATGTCGGTGGGGTCGATGCGCATGCCCCGCACCTTCACCTGCGCGTCCATCCGGCCGGCGACGACGAGGTTGCCGTCCTTGTCGACGCGGCCGCGGTCGCCCGTGCGGTAGACCCTGCGCGGCGCGCCGTCGACCTCGATCGTCGCGAACTTCGCGTTCTCGGGGCCGGCTCCGCCCAGGTAGCCCGCGCCGACACTGGCCCCGGAGATGCAGACCTCGCCGTACTCGCCCGCGCCGACGCCGCGCAGCTCCTCGTCGAGGAGGTGGATGTCGGTGTTGTAGGCGGGCCGGCCGACCGGGGTGATGTCGTGTCCGCCGCGCCAGTACCCGGCGAGGTCGTAGGAGGTGGCGACGTCCGTGCACTCGGCGACGCCGTACTGGTGCAGGAGGGTGCAGGTGTTGCCCTCGCGCCGCGCCCAGTTCGCGAGCCGCTCGGTCTTCAGCGGCTCGCCGCCGAAGAGCACGTAGTCGAGCCGGGTGAGCGCGTCGCCGCCCCGCGCGGTCTCCCAGTCCACCAGCAGGTACAGGGTGCTGGAGGCGCAGTGCACGACGCGTATCTCGTGCTGGGTGAGGATGCGGTAGGCCATCATGGCGTCGAAGTTGCGGGACGCCATGAAGTGCTGGGTGGCGCCGCAGAACAGCGGGGTCATCAGGGCCCGCTGGGACAGGTCGAAGCCGAAGGCGCTGACGACCAGGTTGTGTGAGCCGCTGTGCAGGCCGTACTCGAGCTTCAGCCAGTTCATCAGGTTGAACCAGCCCTCGTGCCGCACCGCGGTGAGCTTCGGCGTCCCGGTCGAACCGGACGTGAAGACCGCGTAGCACACGTCGTCGCCGGTGACCTGGACGTCGGGGGCGGTGGCCGGGAGCCGCTCCAGGTGGTCGGTGAGCTGCTCCAGGTCGGCGACGTCGACACCCGCCGAGTCGACCATCCCCCGTGTCTCGGGGGAGGCGACGATCAGGGCGAGGGAGGGCACCTGCCCCAGCAGCAGCTGGAGGCGGGCCGCCGGGTAGGCCGGGTCGAACGGCACGTAGGCCGCGCCGGCCTTCAGCGTGCCGAGGATGGCGACGAGCATGTCGGCCGAGTAGTCGAGACAGACGCCGACCTTCGCGCCCCGGCCGTGGCCCCGCGCGGCGAGGTAGTGCGCGAACCGGTTCGCCCGCGCGTCCAGCTCGGCGTACGTCACCTGCCGGCCGGCCCGGACGACGGCCACGGCGTCGGGGGCGGCCGCAGCGTTGGCCTCGAACTGCTTGTGCACGACGGGCGCCGGGGGCAGGGCGACCCGCTTTCCCTGAAGGATCATCAACTGGCTCCGATGTGAGAGAGGTCCGGTCCGACGAGTCGCCGGCACGCCACGGGATCGGGGGGCCGGCCGGCGCGAACGGCGCGACGGGCCCTCAGGCCGTGCCGCTCTCGGCGGTGTGGAGGTCGGCGGTGTGGCGGTCGGCGGTGGCGAGCACCTGGGTCACCCATTCGCCGACGGGCAGACCGTGCGCGGCGGCCGCCTTCGAGTAGTGCTCCAGCTGGTCGGCGGAGAGCTCGATGGTGAGCGTGGTGCGCTTGTGCCGGCCCCGGTCCGCGGCCGCCGGCTCGGCCGGACGGGACACCGCCCGCTCCTCGCCGTCGCCGCCCGCGGGAATCTCGGCGGTGTCACCGCTCTGCGCGGCCAGGCTGGCGCGCAGCTCCCTGCGCAGCTCGTTGCGCGACCACTTCCGCTGTTCGGCCTTGCGCAGCCAGTAGTCCTGCTCGGGCGGCGACAGCCGGGCCACCTCCGCGTGGTGGGCGAAGCTGAGGGCGTCCCGCCGGCGGTCGTGCTCGAACCTGCGAGCCACCCACGCGTAGTTGCGCAGGGTCTGGTAGTCGAGCCCGGTGCGCTCGATGGCCTCCTTGTACCGCCGCCAGCCGTAGGTGGCCTCCCCGAAGAGCAGCCAGTCGGCGAGCCACCACGCCGAGGAGTTCACGAGGTCGCGCAGGTTGGCCCCGATCTGCTCCCAGGACCGCTCGGGCAGGTTCTGCGGGAAGACCATCCCCGACTTCTGCACCTTGGCCTGCGTCCCCACGAACGACAGGATCACGTCGCGCTGCGCCGGCTCACCGCTGGTGTCCACCGGCCTCGCCTTGTACCTGCTCGCCGTTCTCACAGCCCCCGTCACAACCTTCATCTCCCAACTCAGAGCGTCTTCCTGGGTGCCGGCCGGTCACTCGGCCGGGCGCCCGGGCGGCATGTACTGCGTCAGCGCCGGCGGGACATGGGTGTGCGGGCCCGCGAAGCCGGTCGCGGGCGTCGCGGGCCGCGGCGCCTTCCACCAGGTTCTTTCGGTTCGTACGTCCGGACGGCGCCGTCCCGGTCGGATCCGCTCACCCGGCGGCGGGCGGACGCGGGTCCGGGACGGCGCGGGCGGGATCCACCGCGTCGGCTCGACGGGAGTCCGGGCGGTCGTTCAGCCCGCTGCCATGGCCTCGCGCAGGCTCTTGGGACGCAGGTCCGTCCAGTTCCGCTCGACGTACTCCAGGCACTCGGCCCTGGACGCCTCGCCGAAGACCACCCGCCAGCCCGCGGGCACCTCGGCGAACACCGGCCACAGGGAGTGCTGCTCCTCGTCGTTGACCACGACGTGGAAGCGGCCGTCCTCGTCATCGAAGGGGTTCGTGCTCAACTGGCACCGTCCTTAACCGTCACGGGGTGACTCGGGATGGGAGAACGCCGGGCCCACCGGCCCGGCTCGGGCCGGGGCCGCCGGCCCTCGACGTACACACGGGAGATCGGCCGCCCGCGTTCCTGGGACCGGGCGCGGTCGTCGTACGGGCTCGGCTGCCCCACGTCGCCGGTGGCCGACTCGCCGACCACTGTAGCCACGGCCCCGCTCAGACCCGGTCGAGTTCCGCTCGAGACGCCGGTCGGCGGCCGGCGGGCGACCCGCCGGGGCACGGCGGGCGTCCGGCCGGGCTCCGGAAGGCGTCCGGCGGGCCCGCGGACGCGTAGTCGTACGAGTACGGGGAGTACCGCTCCCACGTCGTCGGCGTACCGCCCGAGAATCGCTAGAGCGTTCCCACACCGGCGGCTGAGTCCCCCTGGGGCCCGCTCCGTTTCGGCCACGGCCGTTCTATGGTGCGAACGTGCGCAGCCCGATCCGAGGGGGAGCGATGGACAGCACACCACCTGCCTTGCGCCTGTTCGTCCTGCACCACGCGGGAGGCTCGCACGTGCTGTACCGCCACTGGCCGGCCGGGCTGCCGGACACGTGGGACGTGCGGCTGCTCGACGCCCCCGGTCACGGCTTCCTCCTCGACCAGCCGCGGATCGCGGACGCCGGCCGTCTGGCCGACCACCTGCTGCGGCACATCGAGCCCGAACTGACCTGCCCCTACGCCCTGTTCGGGCACAGCATGGGCGCGCTGCTCGCGTACGAGATCACCCGTCGGGCCGTCGACCGGGGCCTGCCCCCGCCGGTGTGGGTCGGTGTCTCGGCCCGCACCGCACCGCAGCTCGTGGTGCCGGGGAGGCGCTACCACGCGCTGCCCGAGGCCGAGCTGCGGGAACGTCTGAAGGCGCTCGGCGGTACGCCCGACAGCGTCTTCGACGACCCCGGGCTGTGGACCCTGTTCGAGCCGGTCATCCGCAACGACCTGCGTCTGGTGGAGACCTGGCGCCCCGCTCCCCGCACCGGTCCGCTGCCCGTGGCGCTGTCCGCCTACGCGGGCGCCGGGGACCCTCACGCCTCACCGCCGCGGATGGCGGGCTGGGAGGAGCACAGCGAGCACTTCCTGGGCCTGCGGGTCTTCGACGGCGGTCACTTCTACTTCCAGGACGATCCCCGGCCGCTGCTGCGGCGGATCGAACAGGACGCGACCACGGCACTCGACGCGGTGACCGCGACGCGCTCCTCCTGAACCCACCGTCCGTCCCGGCAGCCGGGCGCACAGCACACGAGTACGGCACACCAGTACGGCACGAGCGGCACGAGTACGGCACGAGCCGCACGAGTACGGCATCCACCACCTACGAACGAGTCTTCTGAAACGGGGAACCATGATGCGGACGACGACACGGAAGAGACCGAGCGCGGGCGTGGTCGCGCTGGCGGCGGCCGCCCTCACGGCCACCGTCCTCACCCATCCCGCCCACGCGGCCGAGGACACCCCCGCCGCGGTGGCCGGCCACCAGGCGACGCAGCGTGCGATGGACGCGGCCGTCGCCGCCGGCGTCCCCGGCGTCACCGCCGAGGCGCGGGACGCGGACGGGGTCTGGAAGTCGGCATCGGGCGTGGGCGACCTGACGACGGGCGCCCCGCGCGGCGAGAACGACCGGTTCCGCGTCGGCAGCATCACCAACACGTTCGTGGCGGTCGTCCTGCTCCAGATGGAGGCGGAGAAGAAGCTCAGCCTCGACGACACCGTGGAGCGTCACCTGCCCGGCCTGGTGAGCGGCAACGGCAACGACGGCAGCCGGATCACCGTACGCCAGCTCCTCAACCACACCAGCGGTCTGACCGACTACTTCGCCGACCCGCAGTACCTCGAGACGTACGTGCTGGGCGACGGTTTCCTCCAGCACCGCTACGACACGCTGACGCCCGAGACCCGCCTGCGGGTGGCCTTCTCCCACCCGCCGCAGTTCGAGCCGGGCGCCCGGCACTCGTTCTCCCACACCAACGACATCCTGGCCGCGCTGATCGTCGAGAAGGCCGGCGGCCGGTCGTACGAGGACGAGGTGCGCGCACGCATCGTCGAGCCGCTGGGGCTGAAGGCGACGACCCACCCCGGCACGGACTTCGGCCTGCCCCGGCCGAGCGGCCGCGAGCACTCCAGGCTCTTCCCCGCGCAGCCGGAGCGGATCGACGACGTCACCGAGGTCAACGGGTCGCAGTTCTGGGGCGACAGCGACATCATCTCCACCACGGGGGACCTGAACCGGTTCTACACGGCGCTGCTGAGGGGCAGGCTGCTGCCGCCGCGGCAGTTGGCGAAGATGAAGACGACCGTGGCCAACCCCGACGCCCCCGGCTCGTTCTACGGGCTCGGCATCGAGCGGTTCACGCTGGGCTGCGGCGCCACCCTCTGGTACCACGACGGGGGAACGATGGGGTCGATCTCCCTGGTCGCCCTGACCGAGGACGGCAGCCACCGGTTCGCGTTCAACTTCAACGGGACCTGGGCGGCGGAGACCCTCCTGCCCATTCTGGACGCCGAGTTCTGCGAGGCACCCGCCCGCTCGCGCTGAGGCGGCGGGCCGCGAGGACCGGGACACGTGTCCGTCGACGGGGAGGATTCATGACAGTGCGAGCGGCCGTGGCAGGAGCGAGCGGCTACGCGGGGGGCGAACTCCTGCGTCTGCTCCTGGCCCACCCCGAAGTAGAGATCGGTGCCCTGACCGGGCACTCCAGCGCGGGACAGCGGCTGGGCGCCCTGCAACCCCACCTGGCGCCGCTGGCCGGGCGGGAGGTGCTGCCCACCACCGCCGACGCCCTCGCGGGGCACGACGTCGTCTTCCTCGCCCTGCCGCACGGGCAGTCCGCCGCGGTGGCGGAGCAGTTGGGCGAGGAGACCCTGGTCGTCGACTGCGGCGCGGACTTCCGCCTCGCGGACGCGGCCGACTGGGAGGCGTTCTACGGCTCGCCGCACGCGGGCACCTGGCCCTACGGCCTGCCCGAGCTGCCCGGCGCCCGCGCCGCGCTGGCGGGCACCCGGCGCATCGCGGTGCCGGGCTGCTACCCGACCGCGGCGCTGCTGGCCCTCTTCCCCGCGTACGCGGCCGGGCTGGCGCAGCCCGAGGCGGTGGTCGTCGCGGCGTCCGGCACGTCCGGCGCCGGCAAGGCGGCCCGGGCGGACCTGCTGGGCAGCGAGGTCATGGGCTCGATGCGGCCCTACGGCGTGGGCGGCGGCCACCGGCACACGCCCGAGATGAAGCAGCACCTCGCCTCCGCGGCGGGCCACCCGGTCGCCGTCTCCTTCACCCCCACCCTGGCCCCCATGCCCCGCGGCATCCTCGCCACCTGCTCGGCCGCCGCGCGGCCCGGGGTGGGCGCGGCGGACGTACGGGCCGCGTACGAGAAGGCGTACGGCGACGAGCCGTTCGTGCGGCTGCTGCCCGAGGGGTGGTGGCCCGCCACCGGAGCCGTGTACGGGTCGAACTCCGGGCAGGTCCAGGTGGCCCTCGACCCGGAGGCCGGCCGGATCGTCGCGATCAGCGCCATCGACAACCTCACCAAGGGCACCGCGGGCGGCGCCGTGCAGAGCATGAACATCGCCCTCGGCCTGCCCGAGTCACTGGGGCTTTCCACGATCGGAGTCGCACCGTGAGCGTCACCGCAGCACGAGGCTTCAGGGCGGCGGGCATCGCCGCGGGAATCAAGCAGAACGGCAGCCGGGACCTGGCGCTCGTCGTCAACGACGGGCCGGGCGGCGCGGCGGCGGGCGTCTTCACCGCCAACCGCGTGCAGGCCGCCCCCGTCCAGTGGTCCCGGCGGATCCTCGCGGACGGCACGGTCCGCGCGGTCGTGCTCAACTCCGGCGGCGCCAACGCCTGCACCGGACCGCGGGGCCTCGCCGACACCCGCGCCACCGCCGAGAGGGCCGCCGGGCGGCTCGGCCTGGACACCGGGCAGGTCGCGGTCTGCTCCACCGGCCTCATCGGAGTGCCGCTGCCCATGGACCGGCTGCTGCCCGGCGTCGACGACGCCGCCGCCCGGCTGTCCGAGGACGGCGGCGAGGACGCGGCGCGCGCCGTCATGACCACCGACACCGTGCACAAGACGGCCGCCGTCACCAAGGACGGTTGGACGGTCGGCGGCATGGCCAAGGGCGCCGGGATGCTCGCGCCGGGCCTGGCCACGATGCTCGTCGTCCTCACCACCGACGCCGACGTCGACGCACGGGCGCTGGACGGCGCCCTGCGCGATGCCACCCGGGTCACCTTCGACCGGGTCGACTCCGACGGCTGTATGTCCACCAACGACACCGTGCTGCTGCTCGCCTCCGGTGCCGCCGGCGTCACCCCCGGGTACGCCGACTTCGCCGAGGCCGTCCGCGCGGTCTGCGCCGATCTGGCCCGGCAGCTCGTCGGGGACGCCGAGGGCGCCTCCAAGGAGATCCGCGTCGAGGTCGTGGGCGCCGCGAGCGAGGACGACGCCGTCGAGGTGGGCCGCTCCGTGGCCCGCAACAACCTCCTCAAGTGCGCCGTCCACGGCGAGGACCCCAACTGGGGCCGGGTGCTGTCCGCCGTCGGCACCACCTCCGCCGCGTTCGCGCCCGACCGGCTGAGCGTCGCCATCAACGACGTGTGGGTGTGCAAGGACGGCTCGGTGGGCGAGGACCGCGCGCTGGTCGACATGACCGGCCGCGAGGTCCGGATCACCGTGGACCTCGCCGAGGGCGCGGACCACGCCGTCGTCTGGACCAACGACCTGACCGCCGACTACGTCCACGAGAACAGCGAGTATTCATCATGAGTGCTTCACCGTCTCCTCCCCCACTCCCCCACTCCCCCGGCCGCGACGGCTCGGCCGAGCACGCGGCCCTGCCCAAGGCGCGCGCCCTCATCGAGGCGCTGCCATGGGTGGCGCGCCACCACGGCAAAACCGTCGTCATCAAGTTCGGCGGCAACGCCATGGTCGACGACGACCTCAAGGCCGCCTTCGCCATGGACATCCTCTATCTGCGGCACGCGGGCCTGAATCCCGTCGTGGTGCACGGCGGCGGCCCGCAGATCAGCGCGCAGCTCGGACGGCTGGGCCTGGAGTCCCGGTTCGAGAGCGGCCTGAGGGTCACCACGGACGAGGCCATGGAGGTCGTCCGCATGGTCCTGGCCGGGCAGGTGCAGCGCGAGCTGGTCGGGCTGCTCAACGCGCACGGCCCGCACGCGGTGGGCCTCACGGGTGAGGACGCCCGCCTGATGACCGCCGTCAAGCACTACGCCGACAAGGACGGCACGCCCGTCGACATCGGCCGCGTCGGCGAGATCGCCCACGTCGACGCCGGGATCGTGCAGGGCCTCATCGACAACGGGCGCATCCCCGTCGTCTCCCCCATCGCCCGGCCCGAGGACGACAAGGACGCCGCGGAGGGCGGTGTGTTCAACGTCAACGCCGACACCGCGGCCGCCGCCCTCGCCGTCGCGCTCGGCGCGGAGACGCTGCTGATCCTGACCGACGTGGAGGGCCTGTACCGGAACTGGCCGGACAGCGACGAGGTGATCCCCCGCCTGACCGCCGGCGAACTGACCGGGCTGCTGCCCCGGTTGTCGTCCGGGATGATCCCGAAGATGGAGAGCTGCCTGCACGCCGTGAACAACGGCGTGGGCTCCGCCCGTGTCATCGACGGCCGGGTCCGGCACTCCATCCTGCTGCAGATGTTCACCGACGACGGGGCGGGCACGGTGGTCGTGCCGGACGACGACGCCGACGTCCGGGAGGTGACGGTATGAGCGGCGGCGTGAACGGCGTCGCGGACCTCGCCGAGGGGAGCGTCGCGGACCTCGCCGGCCCGGGTGCGGGCAACGCGGCGCTGGCCCGGCGCTGGCAGGGCGCCATGATGGACAACTTCGGCACCCCCCGGCTGCCTCTGGTGCGGGGCCGGGGCACCCAGGTCTGGGACGCGGAGGGCAACGAGTACCTCGACTTCGTCGGCGGCATCGCGGTCAACTCGCTCGGCCACGCCCACCCCGCCATCGTCCGGGCCGTCTCCGAGCAGGTCGCCTCGCTCGGCCACGTCTCGAACCTGTTCATGGCCGAGCCGACCGTGCGGCTCGCCGAGCGCCTGCTGCGGCTCGCCGGGCGCCCGGACGGCCGGGTCTACTTCTCCAACTCCGGGGCCGAGGCCAACGAGGCGGCGTTCAAGATCGGCCGCCTCACCGGCCGTACGCACATGGTGTCGGCGTCCGGCGGCTTCCACGGCCGCACCATGGGCGCCCTGGCCCTCACCGGCCAGCCCGCCAAGCAGCTCCCCTTCCGGCCGCTGCCGGGCGAGGTCACCCACGTGCCGTACGGGGACGTCGAGGCCCTGCGCGGTGCCGTCACCCCGGACACCGCGCTGCTGGTGCTGGAGCCCGTGCAGGGGGAGAACGGCGTGGTCGTCCCGCCGCCGGGCTATCTGCGGGCCGCCCGCGAGATCACCGAGGCGACCGGGACCCTCCTGGTGCTGGACGAGATCCAGACCGGCATCGGACGCACGGGCCGCTGGTTCGCGGCCGAGGCCGAGGGCGTCGAGGCGGACGTCGTCACGCTCGCCAAGGGCCTGGGCGGGGGTCTGCCCATCGGCGCGACGCTCGCCTTCGGCCGGGCCGCGCGGCTCCTGACGCCCGGCGCGCACGGCTCCACCTTCGGCGGCAACCCGGTGGTGTGCGCGGCCGCCCACGCCGTACTGGACACCATCGAGGGGGCGGGCCTGCTCGACCACGTGGCCCGCACGGGGCAGCGGCTGCGGCACGGCCTGGAGCACCCGCGCCACCCGCTGGTGCGCGAGGTGCGCGGCGCCGGGCTGCTGCTGGGCGTCGTGCTCGACGGGGACGCGGCGGCGCGCGTGCAGCGGGCGGCCGAGGACCGGGGGCTCCTGGTGAACGCGGTGCTGCCGGACGTCGTCCGGCTCGCCCCGCCGCTGATCGTGTCGGACCGCGAGGTGGACCTGTTCCTCGACCGCTTCCGGGCGGCCCTGGGCGAGGCCCTCGGCGAGCTGCCGGCGGCGGCCTGAGCCGGTCGCGGGCGAGAGGTCCCACCGATGAAGCGCTCTTCCCCTGGAGGCATGATGACGCGTCAGGCCGGTCGGACCGCGGGGTCGCCCGGCGGCCCGGCGAACGCCCACCCCCAGCCCCACGGGGGTCAGGTGCTGACGACGAGGGTGGGCCTGCGGATGCCGGCCCGGATGGCGTACGACGAGTGGGAGCGGGCCGGGCACCAGCTCGCCGGCGTCCTCGACTCGTCCTCCTGGTGGCTGGGCGACTGGCTCGTCTACGGCAAGGACCACTACACCGACCGCTACCAGCGCGGGATCCGCGCCGCCGGCCTCTCGTACCAGACGCTGCGCAACTACGCGTGGGTCGCCCGGCGCTTCGACCTCGCCCGGCGCCGCTCCGCCCTGAGCTTCCAGCACCACGCGGAGCTGGCCTCCATGCCGGTCGAGGAGCAGGACCGCTGGCTCGACCGCGCCGAGGAAGGGCGGTGGAGCACCAAGCAGTTGCGCGCCGCCCTGCGCGCCGCCCGCGAGGACGAGCGACGGCCGCGCACCCCCGCCGAGCCGAGCGGCCGCCTGGAGGTGCCCGGCAGTCGTCTGCGACGGTGGCACGAGGCGGCGGAGCAGCTGGGCGTCGACTTCGAGCAGTGGGTGACGGCGACGCTGGACAGCGCGGCCGCGAGCGCCCTGGAAGACGCTCAGGACCCCGGCCGGCCGGTGGCCGTCACCGCCTGAGCCGTCTCCGCGGGGGCCCCGGCGCGGGAGCCTTTGGCGCCGGGACCCCCGGGCGGGTCACGGCAGGCGGCTCATCAGCCCGGCGGTCTCGCGCTTGTACCGGCACGCGCTCTGCCCGAACGACTCTCGTACCCGCTCACGCACCTCGGCCGGCTGCTCCTGGCTGAGCTTGAACATGCCCTCGGCCCGGGTCACCGTGAACCGGAACGCGCCCACGGCGGGCAGGATCTTGCGGAAGTAGTCGACCGACTCGGTCATGTCCCAGCCGTCGCCGAACTCCCCCTCGTAGGCGCGCACGGTGGCCTTCACCACGTCCAGCGTCTCCTCCGTGGAGTCGATCTTCTCCACCACGCCCCGGGCGTGCACCGCCGTGAAGTTCCAGGTGGGGGCGGCGGGGGTCGTCTCGTACGCCGTGGGCGACACGTAGGAGTGCGGCCCGGTGAACGTCAGCAGCAGGATGCCGCCCGTCTGGAGGGCCGACCAGTGCGGGTTGGCCCGGTTCATGTGCCCGAGGAGCGTGGCGCCCGGCAGCTCGCCGGGCCGGTCGCCGGTCCTCTCGGGGTCGAATATGACCGGCAGATGCGTGGCGAAAGGACCGTCCTCGGGGCTTCCGTTGGACACGGCGAGCGCCAATGGATTACCACGGACCAGATCCACCATCCACGAACTGTCCGGTTCGCGATAGAAGCTGGGCACGAACATCCGGGTTCACCCTCTCGGCAATTGACTCAAGGCATGGATCAGGCTCAGAGTGTGACTGATCGCATTACTCCGGACACTTACTCCGTCGGCCGCGTCACGCGGAGTTGTCGGGAATCTTCGCCGACCATACCGGTGTCCTGTCGACAGGACAACGTTTTCGAATATCGCGCACCTCGAGAAGCTCTCGAATGGTCTTCATGCCGTCTTCAAGTTGCCTTTGAGATGCTCCTCGTGCTCCTCGGAGCAACAGCACGGAACGGTCTCTCGGGCCACCGGTCGAGTTTTCCAGACGTAAGCGGGAGAATTTTCCATGGGCATAACGGGCAGGCGCCACCAAGAGATCTACGACGTGATCGGTATCGGGTTCGGCCCGTCCAACATGTCGCTCGCGATCGCTTTGGAGGAGCACGAGGCGAGCGCTCCGCAGCAGCCGCTCAGGTATCACTTCTTCGAGCGGCAGCCCACCTTCGGCTGGCACCGCAACATGCTGCTGCCGTCGACGACCATGCAGATCTCGTTCCTCAAGGACCTGGCGACCTTCAGGAACCCGCTGTCCCGGTTCAGCTTCATCTCCTTCCTGCACTCCTCGAACCGGCTGGTGCAGTTCGTGAACAACCAGGACTTCTTCCCGACCCGGCAGGAATTCCACCAGTACCTGGAGTGGGCGGCCGCCGGCCTGAGCGACCGGGTCACCTACGGCACCGAGGTCGTCTCGATCCGCCCGGGCACCGAGGGCGGGACCCTCACGCCCGACCTCCTGGAGATCGAGGTGCGCGACGGCGACGGCGCCACCAGCGTGGTCACCGCCCGCAACGTGGTCATCTCCACGGGTCTGGTGCCGCGCCTGCCGGAGGGCGTGACGGCCGACGAACGGGTGTGGCACAGCTCGGAGTTCCTCAGCAAGTTCAACGCGCGCGACCCGCGGGACCTCAAGCGCGTGGCGGTGGTCGGCGCCGGCCAGAGCGCGGCCGAGATCACCCGGTTCTTCTACGACTCGCTGCCGCACGCCGAGGTCTCCGCGGTCATCCCGTCCTACGGCTACTCCGTCGCCGACGACACCCCCTTCGCCAACCAGGTCTTCGACCCCGGCGCGGTCGACGAGTACTACTACGGCACCGACCGGGCCCGGGACGCGTTCTGGCGCTACCACCGCAACACCAACTACTCGGTGGTCGACACCGACGTCATCCGGGCGCTGTACCAGCGGTCGTACGACGAGCAGGTGCGCGGCACCCAGCGGCTGCACTTCCGCAACCTCACCCGGGTCGTCGAGGTCGAGAGCACCGGTGAGGGCACACGGATGGTGCTGCGTTCGCTGCTCGACGACCGGACGGAGGGCCTGGCCGTGGACGCGCTGGTGTTCGCCACCGGCTACGACGGGGTGGACCCGGCCCGCCTGCTCGGCGACGACTTCGACGCCCACTTCGAGCGCGACGCGGCGGGCCGGCACCGGGTGGAGCGCGACTACCGCCTCGTCTCCTCGTCGGGACTGACCTGCGGCGTCTACCTCCAGGGCGGCACCGAGCACAGCCACGGACTGACGTCGGCCCTGCTGTCGAACATGGCGGTACGCAGCGGCGAGATCGCCGACTCGATCGTGCTGGGGCGCACCGAGCGGGAACTCGGCCGTACCCACTCGGTGGAGGAGGCGTCCTCGGCCGCCTGAAGCCGTCCCGGGCGGCCCCTGGCCGCCGGACACCCACGTCGTGAGCGGGCCCGGTGCTGCGACCGCAGCACCGGGCCCGCTTCGCGTCGTCGGGGGCGTCCGCGTCAGGCCGCCTCTCCCAGACCGCGGTCGTCCCGCTGGACCCGCCTGTCCCAGTCCCGCCGCGCCGACCGCTCCTGCTCCCGCCGCTCCCGGTCGTCCCGCTGCTGCCGCTCCCACTGGACGGCGTACACGGCGACGAAGGCGGCGAGCCCCCGCGCGGTGCCGTCCGGACCGAGGGCCGTGACCGGCACGCTCCGCCCGAAGTCCCGCGACAGGGTGCGGTGCGCCGACAGCGCGGCGGCCACCGCTTCGCCCCGGGAACGGTCGGCGGCATCGGTGTCTTCGCGGGTCATCGCGAGCGCCTCGGCCCAGGCCCGGGAGGCGGTCGTCCCGTCGTCGGGCGCGTGCGGTACCGGGATCGGACGTAGCTCCGGCATGGCTGCCTCCTGTGCGTCTCGCGGCTCTCGGTCGAGGGGTCAGGCCAGGTCGTCGCGGGTCACCCGGCGGTGCGCGGTGCGCCACTCGTCTCCGGTGCGGACCAGGACGTCCTCCATGACGAACACGCGCAGGCCCTTGGGGCTTTCCCCGCCAGGTGTGACGTACACCAGGGCCGAGCAGCGGGTGCGCAGCGTTCCGTCGGGCTGCGGCTGTACGTCGAGCATGCCGACCCAGTGGTCTAGGCGGCCACCGGCCCGCCGCTGCCGTTCCGCGCCGGCCCGTACGTAGCGGGCGAGCCCGTCGAGGGCGCGCACCGGCTCGGGGAGGGTGGGCAGTTCGAGGACGGCGTCCTCGGTGAAGGTGAGCGCCCAGCGCTCGGCGTCGTGCGCGTCCAGGATCCGCATCTGGTGCGCGTAGAACTTTTGCACCTGCGCGTACAGCGCGGCGAACGTCCGGTCCGGGAGCGTGCGTTCGGCGGTGTCCACCAGCTCGACGGTCATGATCTCGGCCTCCGCTTCCGTCCGTGTCCCCGGAGGGGGCGCCGGGGGTGTCCCGGCGCCCCCTCCGAGGTAGCCGCACTCGGTACGGACAGTTTCTGAGGCTCGGATCGAGCATCCTTCAAATACTCCTCAAGGCTCCCGCCGAGGGCGGTCACCGGGGCGCCCCAGGCAAGCGGAGGCACTCCATCCGCACTGCGCTCCCGCCTTCCCGCCTGCGGTTCCACCGCCCTTCGACCGCTGCGAGACATCACCTCAAGACGGTGTTGCCAAGCTTCAGGCAACGTTTTGCCAAGCCGGGCCAACCGGGGCCCAGCCGGAAGGCGCTGTCCTAAGGAGCGGGTGCTGATGTTCGACTCCGGCCTCAACGAGCAGCGGGACGCCCTCGCCACCGTGCCGGGCGACGGCCCGGCCGGCCCGACCGGCCCGGTCAGCAGTTACGACGCCCTGCCGATCCCGCCGGCGCACCTGCGGGAGTGGCGGGACGCCACCCTCGGCCGGATCCGCGAGCTGCCGCGCCGCCGGGTGCTGGAGATCGGCGCCGGCACCGGAGCGCTGCTGACCCGCCTGGCATGCGACGAAGAGGTCCGGGAGTACTGGGCCACCGCCTCCTCCCCCGCCCACGTCGCCGCGCTCACCGCGCGGGTGGCGGCCGACCCGGCCCTGCGGGAGAAGGTCCGGCTCGACTGCCGTGACGCCGAGGACACCCACGGGCTGCCCGCCGGGCACTTCGACACGATCGTCGTCGACTCGCTGGTCCCGTCCCTCCCCGGCCTCGCCCACCTGCGCGCCCTCGTCGAGCGCCTGCTGCCGCTGCTCGCTCCGGGCGGCGCGCTGTTCCTGGGCGGCCTGCGCAACCTCGACCTCGCCCACTGCTTCCGGACCGGCACCGCGCTGGCCCGGCCGGGTGCCGCCCGGGGCGACCGGGAGGCGCTGCGCCGCCGCATCGACCGCGAGGTCGCCGAGGAGCGGGAACTGCTGCTCGCCCCCGCCCTGTTCGACGCCCTCGCCCGGGAGCTGCCCGCGGTGCGCGCGGTCGACGTACGCGTCCAGCGCGGCGTCCAGCACAACGAGCTGACCCGCTACCGCTACGACGCGGTCCTGACCACCGCCGCACCCGCCGCCGACCTCACCGCCGCGCCCCGCGCCCGCTGGGGCGAGGAGATCACCGGCACCGACGGGCTCGTCGGCCACCTGCGCGCCCGGCGGCCGGCCCTGCTGCGCGTGGCCGCCGTACCCAACCGCCGGGTGCACGACGAGTACGCGGCCATGCAGTCCCTCTTCGACCCCCTGGAGAGCATCGACCTGGCTCCGCAGGACGCGCCCGCCCCCGCCCCGGAGGTGCTGTGCCGGGCCGCCGAGCGCCTCGGCTACCGCGCCCTGCCCACCTGGGGCGAGCGACCCGACCTCCTGGACATCGTCCTGCTCGACCCCGAGCAGGTGCCCGCGGGCCCCCTCACCGGCGTGTACGCGGCACCCGTCGTCGAGGCGGCGGGCTGCGCCAACACCCCGGCGGCGGCCGTCCGTCCCGCCGGCCCGGACGCCGGGCCGGACGCCGGGCCGCCCGTACGGCTGCCGAAGGGCGCGATCCCGTCGGCGCGGACGGCACCGGACACCCTGCCGCCGCACCCGGTCCGCGCGGCCGCCCCCGCGCCATCCGTCCCGTCCGCGCCCACCGCCACCGCCGACCGCCCGGCCCCGCGCACCCGCCCGGCCACGGGGATCTGGGCGGGCACGGACACGGACGCCCCGCCCGCCGAGGGGAACGTCGCCTCGCTGTTCGCGGCACAGGTGGCACGGGCACCCGGGGCACTCGCCCTGCCCGGCCTGGCCTACGCCGAACTCGACGCCCGCTCCGACCTGCTGGCGCACGCGCTCCTGGAGCACCGGGCCGGCCCCGGCACCTGTGTGCTCACCGCGCTGTCCTCGCCGGCCGGGTTCGCGGTGGCCGCGCTGGCCGTGGTGAAGACGGGAGCCTCGCTGCTGCCCGTCGACCCGGCGCTGGACCTCGGTGACGCGCCGCACCCCGCGGTGCTGCTCCTGGACGAGACGGCGGACCTGCTGCTGCCCGCCGTGCCCGGCGCGGCCCGGCTGGTCCGCGAGGAGGCCGCCGGCCCGCTGCCGCCGGCCGGACACTGGCCGGTGACGGACGCCGACCGGCTCCGGCCGCCGTGCCCCGGCGACCCGCTGCTGCTGGTGCCCGGCGAGGACGGCACGGTCGCGGTGGGCGGCGAGGCCGTCGCCGCGGCGGCCGGTGCAGCACCGGCGGACACGGCCTGGCTGGTGCGCGGCTACCCGGACGGGGACGCGGCCATCGGGCTGCTGAGCACCCTGGTGAGCGGGGCGCGCGTCCACGTCCCGGACGGCTCGCTCACCCGGGACGTGCCGCACGAGGTGCTGGGCTGGCTGCGCCGGCGGGGCGCCCGGATGGTGCTGGGCGGCGCCGACGACGTGCTGGGCGCGCTGCTGGCGCTCGCCCGGGCCGAGGGCGCCGGGCTGAGCGTCAGCGGCGGCTGGGCCGAGGGCCGGCTGGTCGTCGAGCAGGTGCCCGGCTCCCCGCCCCGGCCCGCCCCCGGCTACCGGGCCTATCTCCTCGATGCCCTGCTGCGTCCGGTGGGCCCGGGAGAGACCGGGTCCCTGTACATCGCGGGCGCGGGCGTGGCCCAGGGGTACGCCGGGGAGCCCGGGGCCGACGGCGAACGGTTCCTGCCCGACCCGTTCGGCGGCCCGGGAGGCGGTACGGCCCGCATGTGGCGCACCGGGCGTGCCGCCCGCCTCGACGAGGACGGCAGCCTGCGGGTGCTGGACGGTCCGGCCCACGACGACCCGTTCGCCGACGAGCACGCCACCTTCGTGGTCCTCGCCGACGCGACCGGTCACCGCGCCCTGTGGCCGGCGACGGCCGCGATCCCCGAGGGCTGGTACGAGACCCACGGCGAGGACGCCTACGCCCCCTGCCTCGACCACCTCCACAGCCCCCTCGACGACGACCTCGGCGACCACCTCGACGACCTGATCTAGACCGACGACGAGCCCTTCCGGAGGACCCCATGAAGGTCATCAGCAACCGCCCCGCGTTCTCGCCCCCGGCCCCGTCCCCCGCGCGCCGCCCGTGGCCCGCCCGTCCCCGCGCCGGCGGCCGGGCGACCCGCGGAACCTGGACGGGACGTCGGCCCTCGCGCGCCAACCGCCGCCGGGCGTACGCCGCCACCACGACCGGGCGCGCCGGAAGGCGGACCCTCACGGCGCGCCGGATCCCGGCGGTCCCGTCGGTGGGGCGACGCCCGGCACGGGACGTCCGGCCTCCGGCGTCCGGCGAGCACCGGCACGCGTCGAGTGCGCGGCCGTCCGTCCGTCCTCCCCGCGCCGGCCGCAGCTCCGTCCGGACCTCGGACGGCCCGGAGGGCGGCCCACGCGCGGGCGAGGAGGCGGGCGGGGAAGCAGGCGGGGAAGCGGGCGGGGCCGACCGCGCACCGGGCCGGGACCCGGCCCCGGACCCTGGCCGACCGGGTGGTCAAGCCCCGGACGCGGCCGTGCCCCGCTCCCCGGTGGACTCGACCAGGGACTCGGCGAGGATGCGCCAGATGTCCGCGGCCAGGTCGATGTTGGCGTCGGCCTGGGCCTGTTCGGCCAGGGCGCGCAGGCCCTGGACTCCGTCGGCGTCGCCGGAGCGGATACGCAACTGGTGGCGCAGGATGTCCAGCCGCATCCGGTCCCGGTAGGTCATCATCGGCTGCGCCTGGGCGAGTTCGCCGAGCAGGACGCGGGCGTCGTCGTACCGGGCGGTGAGGAAGGCGAGGTCGGCCTTGAGCGCGGTCAGTTCCTGGCGCAGGCCGGGCGTCCCGACGAAGACGAGCGCCGACTCGGCCTCCTTGGCGCAGCGTTCGGCGGCCTCGGGGTCCGGGGGCCGCTTCTGGAGGTGCAGCCGGCCCATCGCGGTCCTGAGCCTGAGCCACAGCACCAGGTCCTCACCGCTGTCGAACTTCTCCAGCGCCTCCTGCAGACGGGCCTGCGCGGTGGCGAAGTCGCCCTGCCGGACCAGTACCGCCGCCGCGGTCCACATCGCCTCGGCCCACACCGTGTCCGTCCGTCCGGCGACCAGCTCGACCAGCTCGTCCGCGTGGGCCCGGGCGTCGGGCATCCGGCCCGCCTCGGCCTCCACGGAGACCAGGGCGAGCAGCACCGCCGCACGGTCGTCCGCCTCCAGGTCGTCGTCCTGGGCCAGGCCGTGGGCGGTCGTCGCGGCCTCGCGGGCGTCGGTGATCTCGCCGAGCGAGCGCAGGCAGCGGGCGTACCGGGTCAGCCCGCGCACCCGCAGTGCGGTCAGCCCGACCTGGTCGCCGAGCCGTACCAGCTCCTCCAGGTACTCCCGTTCGCCGATGTGGTCGCCCTGGACGCGCCGCTGCCGGGCCAGGTGCCACAGGGCCTGCCAGCGCAGCACCGGTGTCTCGTGCCCCTCGGCGGCGAGGGCCTCGCGGAGGGTCTCGATCGCCGCGTCGGAGCCCGTGGAGGCGGCCAGGGTGAGCGCGTGGGCGAGCGAACCGCCCGCCGGTTCCTCGAAGTCCGCCGCTTCCAGGCCGAGTCGTCCGGCGAGGTAGGCGACGGCGCGTTCGGTGGGCTGGCGGGCGCCGGACTCCAGCCGGGAGAGGTATCCGGTGGACATGCCGTCACCGGCCAGCGCGGTCTGGGACAGCCCGCGGGCCTGGCGCAGTTTCCGGAGACGTCGGCCGAAAGCCGGCTGCTGCAGCATGTGACCATTCCCTGGGGCAGGCGGGTGGGGGGTGGCCACGAGGCAGAAGGGACGAGCGCCATCCGAAGCCGCGACGAGCCTAGGGCGCCGGGCAACAGCCGGGCAATGTTTTGCCAGGCGCCGTGGCATCGTCTCGTGCGGACCTCACGTGTTCCTCGTGCGTTCCTCGAGCGGGCGCTCCGGCGCACGGCGGGCGAGGCGCCCCGGCTCCCGCCCGCCGGGGTTCAGGCCGCACCGTCCGGCGCGGGGGCGGACACCAGAGCCAGGTGCCGCCGCCCGGCCGTACGCCGCGGACGCGGGCCGCGTACCGCCGGGACCGCGCCCGCCCCGGCCACCGGGCCGGCGGACACGGCACGCAGGCCCGCCGCCGGGGCCGCCACCGCCCCACCGCGCGCCGCCAACGCCGCAGGAGCGGGCGCCGCCGCCCGGACGGCCCTCGGCACGGCGTGGTGCCCGCGCCCGGCCAGGGCCGCCTCCCGGAGCGCCTCCGCGAACCGGGCGGCGTCCCGCGCCGAGTTGTCGTGGTGGACCGAGACGCGCACGGCGGCGGTGACTGCGCGCCCGGGCGGCGCGTACAGCGGGGTCTCCTGCGCGACCGTCTTGCCCACGGTGACTCCGCGGGCGGCGAGTTCGCGGCGCAGTTGGCCGGCGGGCATCCCGGCGTGCCGGAAGGCGACGATGCCGGACTGGACCCGGCCGGGGGCGATCAGCTCGGCTCCGGGCGTCTCCTCCACGGCGGTACGCAGTACGGCGGCGAGGTCCCCGGCGGGTACGGCGTCCTCCTGCTCGGCCAGGGCGGCGTTCAGCCCGACGACGCGCGCGCCCTCCGGCACGACCAGGGAACCCGTGCCGTACGGGGCCAGTGCCTGCCGCAGCTCGGGTGCCGCGTAGGCGAACCCGACCGACTCCGGGCCGCGCAGGAACCGCCAGCCGTCCCCGGTCAGCAGCTGGCAGCCGATGCGTCCCGCGTCCACCGCGAGCTGGCCGACGGAGTACGAGGCGTCGACGGCGTAGAGGCACCGGTACGGGGCGAGGAGGCGGCCGATGTCCTCCACCGGGGTGACGATGCCGCAGCCGGCCGGGACGTGGGCCACCGACACCAGGGCGACGTCGTCGTCGATGTGCGCCGCCATCCACTCCAGGTCCAGGTCACCGTCCGGGCGCAGCGGCACGACCTCCAGCCGGCAGCGTGCGCGGTCGCGCAGGGCGGTCAGGACGGTCAGGTTGGCGACGCCCTCGTAGGGGGTCGTCCAGATGCGGTCGCCCGGGCGGAGCGGAAGGCGTGGCACCAGGGTGGCGAACGCGTCGGCCGCGCCGGTGGACAGGACGGTGTCACCGGCCGGCGCGCCCAGCAGGGCCGCCAGGCGCGCGTCGAGTTCGGGGCGTACGACGTGGTGGACGTGCTCGTCCACCTCGTGCGGACCGTGGCGGTCCTCGTGCCGTGTCCACTCGGTGAGTTGCGCGCGGGCGGCGGCCGGCATCCGGCCCAGGCCGGCGGTGTCCAGGTGGACCCTTCGGTCACGGTCCCCGTGAGGCATCGCGTTCACTTCCGACCTCCCCCGATCGCGGACAACCATTGGCAGTAGATTGCCTCTTACTTGGCAATAAGTTGCCAGAATTCAGGGTGGGTTGGCAACGCCGGCTCCAGCGGCGCTCTAGTTCCGGGGACCGCGGACCGAGTTCGGCAAGGGCGTTCCCGGGTTCGGTCCCCAGAGTTTTCCTAGCGTTGCCAGGTCATTTCTCGTTCTGCCAAGACTTCACGTTCTCGCTGGTCAGAGGGATGTCGCGTTGGCAAAACAGGCGCCTTCCCCCCTGCCGGGGAGTGCCTCTGGGGCCCTGCTCCAGCGTCCATCAACCGAACTCCGAGCGATTCCCGAGACCTCCTTGCCAATCTTCTTGGCAGAAGGTTGCCAAGCACCGAATGCGAAATTGACACACCGAGGAGCCCGCCATGAAGCGCATCGCCACCGCCGCCGCCACCGTCGCCGCCGCCATCGCCGCCACCGTGCTCTCGGCCGGGGTCGCCACCGCGAGCGACATCGGCTGGCCCGTCCCCCCGAAGACCACCGCCACCGCCACCGCCTCCGACGAGGGCGACATCGGCTGGCCGGTCGCCCCCCAGACCGCCGCCACCACCACGGACGACATCGGCTGGCCGGTCGCCCCCGGGACCACCTCCGCCGACCTCGCCTGAGCCCTCGCCGGCCCACCGGGCAACCGGACCCGCCCACCGATACGCCCCCGTCGGCCACCGGCCGCCACGGGGGCTTCGGCCGTTCCGGGACCGTGGCATCCACGGACGCGCGTCCGCACACCCGCACACCCGTGTATCCGCGCTCCGCGTCCGCACGGCTCTCACGTGTTCCTCGAGCGCCCCTTTAGCGGATCCGGTCAGGATTTCCAGCGCCATACGTCGGAAGCGCCTGCGCGCTGTCCTGCCCCGCCCGGGAGTCGTCCATGAAGCATCCGGTTCCTGCACGGCGTGCTGCCCCCAGGAGCGGATGCGTACCACGGGGGCCGAACCGGGACGTGCCGTCCGACGACGACATCGGATGGCCCAAGAGGTGACGCATGACCACGACATTCCCGTCCCGCCCGCACGACGACCTGCTCGGGCTCGCGGGCAAGGACGTGCCGCGCCGCCGCGCGGCCTCTCCGGCGGCGGGGGCCTCTCCGGTGGCGGGGGGCGCCACCGCCGCTCCGTTGCTCGCCGAGTCGTCAGTGGCCGTCTGGTCGGCTCTGCTGATCCTCTCGCGCGTGCGTCTGCGCAGGTGCGCGACCGCGGTGCGCCGGCGCCTCGACGGCTGACCGCCGCCCGCCGCCCGCCCCTCAGGCCGCTTCCAGCACCCGCCGGAGCACGGCGTGCACGTCGGCGCGGTGGCGGGCCCACCACAGCGCCTCCCAGTCGATGCGCGGACCGGAGAGCTGCAGGTGCGCCATGGCGGCCAGCAGCGCCGGCACCTCGCCGACCGCGACGGCCGTCTCCGCGTCCTCCCGCGGGCCCGGCCCGCACGCCAGCACCCGCCTGAAGCCCGCCGCGCGCAGCGCCGACAGGCCCTCCGCGTCACCGCGTCCGGGGGCGGGTGCCCGGGGGACACGACGGTCGGGACGGTCATGACGCCCGGTCAGAATGGTCCGCGCGGCCTTCTCCAGGCCCAGGCCCCCCGCCACGTGCGCCGCGGCCACCGTGCCGGAACCGGCCCCGGCGACCGCGCCGATGCGCATCCCCCAGTCCTGCCACGTCCGATACAGCGCCACCTGGTAGGCGAACAGCGCGGCCCGGCCGAAGTCCGTGCGGTCGAGCAGTCCGGCGTCGGCGCCGTGCTCGGGCGCGAAGACCGCCGCCGCCAGGGGCAGCGGCAGGCGCACGTCGAGCCCACGGCACCCGGTGTCGAACTGCGCGCGGAAGACGGGGAACGCCCCGTACAGGGCCCGCACCATGGCGGGCCGCACCCGCCGTCCGGCGACGAACAGCACCGCCGTCTCGCCCTCCCCCGCCACCAGCACCGGCGTACGTGCCGCTGAGGCTTGCGGCCCGTTGCGGCCACGGCCTGGGGTCATCGGTCCGCCTCCTCCCGCGCGTCGGCCGCCGGGCGCCCCGGCCGCCGTACCTGGCCCACGGGTCCGCTCAGGCGGCGAACAGGTCGAAGGTGGAGGTGTTGCGCGGCCCCGCCAGGACGTCGAGCTGGGGGTCGACGGACAGCATGGCCTGGTGCATGCGCTGCAGCTGGGGAGAGGGCTCGACACCGAGGTCGTCGATGAGCCGCATCCGCAGCCGGCGGTAGACCTCGAGGGCGGACGCCTGCCGGCCCGACCGGTACAGGGCCACCATGGCCTGCGAGTGCAGCCCCTCGTGCTGCGGGTGACGAGCTGTCAGATCGGCCAGTTCGGCGATGAGTTCGGTGTGCCGGCCCAGCCGGAGATCGGCGTCTATGCGCCGCTCGACGGTGACCAGGCGGCTCTCCTGCAACCGTACGACCTCGATGTCGAGCACCGGACCGACCCTCACGTCCACCAGGGGCGCGCCGCTCCACAGGTCCAGGGCCGCGCGGAAGCGGGCGGCGGAGACCTCGTTGTCGCCGGCCCCGAAGGCGGTCCGCCCCTCGCGCACCAGTTTCTCGTACTGGTGGACGTCGACGCAGTCGCCGTCGATCTGGAGCAGGTAGCCGCCGTGCCGGGTGGCGAGCACGTCCTTGGCGCCCGCCGGTGAGCCGGGTCCCATCGCCGTGCCGAGTTTTCTGCGCAGTTGCAGGATGTACGTCTGGAGGGTCGTCAGCGCGCTCGCCGGGGGCGTGGTGCCCCACAGCTCCTCCATGAGGGTGGGCACGGGCATGACCCGTCCCGGGTACAGCGCCAAGAGCGCCAGCACCTGCCGCGGCTTCCCGGCCGTCGGAACGATCGAACCCCCGTTGACCTCGGCACTCAACGGACCCAGGATTTGAATCTTCACGGTGTCCTCCGCTCGTCGAGCTCGTCGAGTCCTCTGTCCAGTTCCTTTCGATGGCCAGAAAACTGCGTCACGTGCACGCTAGCCGCGTCCGTGTCCCCCAGCGCTTTTCTGCAGTCGCCCTCTAGCGGAGTTCCACGTACGGTGTGGCGGCGAGTGCGGGACCAGCCCGTTACGGGCCGCCCACCGGGTCGGGCAGCGGGATGTCCTGCGGGGCCGCGCGGGCCCAGGGGAAGCCGTGGTGGAACTGGAGCACGCCCGGCTGTCCGTCCCCGGCCGGTACGGCGACCGCGACGAGGACGCCGGGGACCGGCTCCAGTTCCAGGAAGCGCCACCGCCCGAACCGGTCCTGTTCCGGCGGCCGGAAGGCCCTCACGCCCCGCTCGTCGTCCAGGGTGAAGGCGAACTCGTCGAAGGGCAGCCCGAGTCCGAGGCCCAGCGCCTTGGAGTACGCCTCCTTCAGCGTCCACAGCCGCAGCACCCGCCGGTCGCGGGCGTGGCCCGGCGCCACCCGCGCGACCCACTCCTGTTCCTCGGGCGCGAACGTGCCGGTGATGGTGTCGATGCCCCGCGCGTCCCGGTCGAGGCCCTCGACGTCCACGCCGATGCGGTGCCTGCGGACGATGCCGAGCAGGTTGTAGCCGCCGGCGTGCGAGAGGTTGAAGTCGAGGTGGGTCCCGCCGCGCGGCAGTCCGCCCGCCACCGGCCGCAGGAAGGGACGGCCGCGCTGGGAGCGCCACATGACCAGCTCGGCCTCGGCCAGTCCGGCCTCCAGCGCCAGCGCCCGCCGGACGAGGATGTGCGCGACGAGGTACTGCCGCCGGTCACGTTCGAAGAGGAACTTGCCCGCCGTGTGCCGTTCCTGCTCGTCCAGCCAGTGCTCGGCGAGCAGGTCCCTGAGGGCCGGCGTCAGGTCGTCGTTGGGGCACAGCCACAGCTTGACGGGCGGGGCCTGCTCCGGGGCCGGGACTTCCCCGGGGATGCGCGTCTCGGGCTCGATGAGGGTCATGACGGCGTCGGCCCGTCCGTCCCCGGGCGCCCGGCCTCCGGCAGCGGCCGGCGCAGCAGCGCGCTCGTGGGCAGCGGCAGCACCGGCGCCGCACCGGCCGTGTCGGCGGCGGTCACGTCCACCCCGGCCAGCCACAGCCGGGCCAGGGCGTCGAGCCGGCGCCCCCGCCACAGCGCCGCCAGGTAGGCGCGGGTCTCGGGCAGCTCGCCAAAGAGCACGCCGGGCCCCTGGGCGCCGCGCAGATCGGCGCACCCCACGCTGCCGCGCGCACCACCGGCACCGTCGCGGTCACCGGCACCGTCACGGTCGCGGTCGTCGGCGAACGTCCTGAGCGCGGCCGCCAGTTCGCCGATGTCCCGCACGACGACGGCGAGGCGGCAGTCCCGTACGGCCCGGCCCAGCCTGAGTTCACCCGCGAGAGCGGCGAGCAGCCGCCGGTCGTCCCGCATGCCGTCCTCCACGCCGTCCTCCACCCCGTCCGCCGACAGCACCCGGTCGGCGAGCCGCCGGGCCGTGGCGGCGAGGTGCTCCGGCGTCGGCGCGGACAGCAGCACCAGTTCCCCGGACGCGGCGGCCGGCCCGGTCGGCCCTGCCGCGATCGGCTCCGGCCCGCGCCGCGGCGGCTCCTCGAGAAGCACGTGGGCGGCCGCGCTCCCGGCCGTCGGGCGTACGGCGACGGTGGCGCGGCGCGGCAGGTCGCGTCCCGACTCGTCGTGCGGCCGTACCCACGGCACGGCCGGGGAGTCGCCGGGGGCGGGCAGCAGCGTGCCGTGGCGCAGTTGCAGCACCGCCCGCACCAGGGCCGCCAGTCCGGTCGCCGCGCCGGTGCCGCCGGTCGTGGCGTCCACGGTGGCCTCGGTCTCCCGCAGCGTGACACCGGCCGCCGTGACACCCGCGGCGGCCAGTGTCCGGCGGGACAGCCGGTCGGCGACGGCGTCCCGCGCGCGTCGTCCGGGATGGGCGACGGCCGTGGCCCGCACGACCGCGTGGACGGTGTCGCCGGCGGCCCGGGCGGCGGCGAGCGGCCGGAGCAGTACGGCCCCCACGCCCTCCCCGCCCTCCGGTTGCCGGCCGGCCGGGTCGAGCCGCAGGTCGACGGCGCCGACCAGGGCGGCGCCGCACTCCCCGGCGCGCAGCGCGGACAGCGCCTGGTGCAGGGCGACGAGGAAGGCCGCCTCGCCGCCGCCGACGCAGTGGCCGGGCCCGCGCAGGTCCAGCAGGGTGGACAGGCGCGCGGGCAGACCGACGCGGGCACCGGCGGCGGCTGCGGCGTCGCCCGCCGACTCGTGAGTGATGCCGGCTCGGCCGGCGGGGCCGTGGGCGACGTACACGCCGACCGCGCGCGGTTCGCCGTCCGCCGCGGTGAGGGTGTCGAGGCGGGCGCCGGTGCAGCCGGCCGTCTCGAGGGTCTGCCAGAGCACTTCGAGCAGGATCCGCTCCTGCGGGTCCAGCAGCGCGGCGTCCTGGGGCGTCAGCCCGAAGAAGACGGCGTCGAAGTCGTCGAGGCCCCCGAGGGAGCCTCCCGTCCGCCGCCCGGCGTCGCGTCCGCCGAGCACCGCGGTGTGCCGGAAGGCGTCGAGGCCGTCCGCGTCCGGGAAGCGCCAGTGGAGGGCCGTGATGGCGTACCCGTCCACCGGGGCGGGAGGCCCGCCGCCCGCCGGCGCGGTCGTCAGGGCACGCGCCGGCGGGGGCTGGGGCACGGCGGCACGCGGCTGGGCCACCGCCGTCGTGCGGGGCGCGTCCCCCGCCGCGGGGCCGGGGCGCGCACCGGTCAGGAGGGCCGCCGCCTGCTCACGGCCCAGGTCACCGTTCTTGAAACGGGTCAGGATGTCCCTGTGGTCCATGGTCTCCACGTGCTGTCCTCGTTCAGGCGGGCCGCGGCGTCAGCAGGGTGACCGCTTCGTCGACGGTGAGCATGTCGTCGCGCACCGCGTCGAGCAGCGCGTTCACCTCGTCCTTGGTGAGGTCGCCCCGTACCGGGTCCGGCGCGGCGTCCGCCCGGGCGAGGCTCCCGGCCGCCCCCGGCGCCGCACCGGCGATGTACTCCGCCATGGCCGCGAGGCTGGGGTGGTCGTAGAGCGTGACGGGGCGCTCGGTGAGGCCGTACGCCCGGTTGACGGCGGCCACGAACTCGGCGGACAGGATGGAGTCGAGTCCGAGCAGCGGGAAGGCGGTCTCCGGGTCGAGCGCGGCGGGATCGCAGTGGACGGTCGCCGCAAGGTGACCACGCAGCTCGTCCAGGACGGCGTCCCCGCCGGACCCGGCGGCCCCGGACGTACCGGACCCGGCGGACGCGCCCGACCCGGCCGACGTACCGGACCCGGCGGACGCGCCCGACTCCCCGGCGGGGTCCTGGAGGCCGGCCGAGGCGAGGTGGCGGGCGAGGTCGGCCGGGGCAGGGTGCTCGTAGAGCGCGGCCGCGGTGACGGCGGTGCCGAAGCGGGCGTTGAGGGCCGCCACGAACTCGGCGGCGAAGATGGAGTCGACCCCCAGCACCTGGAACGGCTGTCGCGGGTCGATCCGGCCGGGTTCGACGTGCAGCGTGTCCGCCAGCACGGCCGTCAGCCCGTCGAGGATGCCGGCCGCGGGGCCGTCGGGGTCCGGTGGCGGAGCGGTCTGCGGCTGGCTGGTCAAGGCGGGCGCCTCCTGTTCGGTGCCGGTCTCCCGGGAAGTGCGGTGCCGGTCTCCCGGAAGGCGCGGTGCCGGCTCCCGGGAAGGGACGGGTGGTACGGGTCAGCCGGCCGGGGCCAGGCTGGGCTCCGGCGGGGACTGCGGGGAGGGCCCCTGCACCACCGGTACGGGCATGCCGTCCTGGGTGGCGGCCAGGATCGAGTGCTGCAGGCGGCGCAGCCGCGGGGAGGGTTCGATCCCGAGGTCGCGCACGAGACTGGTGCGCAGCCGCTGGTAGACGCCGAGCGCCTCGCCGCGCCGGCCCGCGCGGTGCAGTGCCACCATGAACTGGGCGTGCAGGTTCTCGTGCGTGGGGTGACGGCTGGTCAGCACCGTCAACTCGGCGAGCAGTTCCCGGTGGCGGCCGAGCCTGAGGCCGGCCTCGATGCGCTGTTCGAGGGCGCACAGGCGGCTCTCGTCGAGCCGCGCGGCCTCCATGGTCAGCTGCGGCCCCTTGGGTACGTCCGCGAAGGCCGTGCCGTTCCACAGCTTCAACGCGCTGCCCAGCAGGCGGGAGGCGCCGGTGAAGTCGCCCGCGTCCATGGCCCGGTAGCCTTGGCCGGCCAGCTGGTCGAACTCCCGCACGTCGCTGGTGCCGCCGTTGCAGGCCAGCAGGTATCCACCGGGCAGGGTGATCAGCACGTCCTTGGCGGTACGGGGCTGCTCGCCCTCACGGGCGGGGTCCTTCTCCAGGGCCGCGGCGATGAGTTCGCGCAGTTGCAGGACATAGGTCTGCAGGGTGGTGCGGGCGCTGCGCGGCGGCCGGTCCGACCACAGCTCCTCGACGAGCGAGTCGACCGGGACGATCCGGTCGGCGTGCAGGGCCAACAGGGCCAGGACCTGGCGGGGCTTCGGCGCGGTGGGGGCGACGGACACCCCGTTCTCCCTCACGTCGAGTGCGCCCAGTACGTCGATGTCCACGCCGTCTCCCTCGTTCGCGTGCGCTGCGGGCCCTCCGATTAAAAAACAGCGCATGCGGTATGTCAATAACAAACCGCATGAGCCGTTTTTAGTGGCCCTTACAAGGGACGCCCGTCGAGGCCATGCCCCGTCAACTCCGTTGCTAGAGCAGCGTTACAGCCGACAAAGGGCCGCTCGACCTTCGATGGACGCCCCCTCAAGCCGCACCTGAGTAGGCCACCAAACCAGCCATCATGGTGGGGCATGCGACACCAAGAAGAAACCATATGGTCTGTTACGAGGCGACGCGTCACCGCGGGCCGTGAGGCACCCGTACGGCGTCCGGGCCCCGACACCAGCCGGAGACGTCCGACGGACCCCCGGCCCGCTCGTCGGCCTCCGCCCCGCCCGCCCGCAACGCGAGCAGCACGGCCAAGAGCGCGGCGATGTCCTCTTCGCCGGGCTGTCCCCGCACGATGCGCAGGGTGAACTCCCCCTGGCCGACGAGGCCCCCGCGGTCCGAAGCGCCCATGCCCCTCCTCCGGCGTCCCGGTCACCGTCGGACATCGCGCTCGACGCCCGCTCTCACCCCGCTCGAGCGGCGGTACGTCGATGCGGCCGTGCGGCCCGGCGGCCATGCAGGTCCACCGCCGCGCCGGGTCACCCGCGGTACTCGGTCACACGCGGCACCGTTCACACGCTGCGCGCGCGGACCGACTCCAGGCCCCGCAGCAGCGCGCGGGCGCTCCCGGCCGCGTCACCGGTCCCCGTCATGATCACGGTCGTCGGCCCGTCGGTCCCGTACGGAGCGTCCCGGGCGATCTCGTAGGCGGTCCGGCCCGCGGGCCCGCACCCGCACAGCACCAGCCGGCGTCCGGTGCCCGGCGTCTGCCTCGGACCCGGTTCCCGCAGACCCAGTTCCCGCAGGCCGGAGGGCGGCGGCAGGCCGCTCGCGTCGTCGAGGGCGAGGGACACGATCCGCTCCGGACCGTCGTACTCGCTCAGCAGCAGGTCGTAGGCGCCGGGCGGCACGCCCGGGACCTTGACCAGGCCGATGACGTCCGCCCGAGGCTCCCCGGCGCGCAGCACCGCGAGGGCGAAGCCGCGCGGCCCGGGCTCCTGCCGCACGGCCAGCGGTACCTCCCCCGCCCGCAGCAGGTCGAGGACCTGGGCCACCGTGACCCGTTCGTCGTGGTGGTCCGGCAGCAGGCGCAGCAGGTGCATGCACTGCGACAGCGTCCCGGAGGCGTCGGCGTCGGACAGGCCGGCCCGGTCGTGGGTGGCGGTCAGCGTCAGCCCGCCCTGGCTGTCGTGCCGCGCGACGAGGGTCACCGGCAGACTCGTGTCACTGCTCACGCTCTGCGGCACGTCCACCCGGATGCCCTGCGCGTTCAGTTCGGAGCGCAGGGCCTGCGGCAGTTCGGGCCGGGTGTCGAAGCGGACGAGCGTGTCGGTGAGGCGGTCACCGGGGTCCCGGCCGCTCCACTCGCGGATCAGGTCGCCGGAGACCCAGGGATAGGCGCTCAGGTCGAGCGCGGCGTCGCGCACCTGCCGCAGCAGTTCCACCAGGGGGGCGGTGGGGTCGACCGTGACGGTCACCGGCAGCGGGTTCCCGAGCAGCCCGGGGATGTCGGCCGCGCCCCGCAGCATGAGGTCGCGCCCGGACAGGTGCATGCCGAAGCTGACCGGGGCGGGGCCGGGCACGCCCGCCGCCCGGTACAGCAGCAGCGCCCAGACCGCGTGCAGGGCGCTGCTCTCACCGGCGCCCCAGGCCGCGGCCCAGGAGCGCAGGCGGGCGGTCTGGTGGGGGCGCAGGCGGCGCTGGATGCGTCCGGGGCCGGTGTTGCGGGTGCGTCCACCCGGCCGGCCGGGGCTGACCGCGGCGTGCGCGGGCGGGGCGGCCGTGGCCCAGAACCGCCGCGCGACATCGGTGTCCTGGCCCCGGAGCCACTCCACGTGGTCGCGGATGTCGGGCCGCCGTTCACCGCCCGGTACGACGCCGTCGGCGAGGTAGGCCCGGTAGAACTCCCGTACCAGCAGCTGTGCGCCGCGCTCGTCGAGCAGGGCGTGGGGGTAGCTCAGCAGGATCCGGGTCGTTGCAGCCGGGCCGGTCGCGCCGGGCTGCGGCGGGCCGTCGAGCAGGGTGAGGCGGAGCAGTCCGGGGCGGTGCAGGGCGAATTCCCTCGCCCGGTCGCGCCGCAGGAGGTCGTTCCAGGACGCGGTGGTGTGGCGGTGGTGGACGACCTCGACGGCCGCCCGCTCGTGCAGGACGAGCCGGGGGGCGCCGGTCCAGTCGAAGGAGGCGCGCAGGACGACTTCGCGGTCGGTGACGGACTGCCAGGCCGCGGTGAACCGGCCGATGTCCAGCGGGCCGGTCCAGGACCAGTGGAGCTGCTCGACGTGGCGGCCGGCCGCGCCGGGCCGGTTCACGGCGGCGAGCAGCAGCTCGCGCTGGTGCCCCGTCACCGGGACGGTGCCCAGGCACGGGGGCTGGAGCAGGTCGGCCAGCAGCTCGGCGGTGAGCGGCACCGGTTCCGGGCCCGCCGCCGCGCCGGCCCGGCTCAGCCGCACCAGGTACCGGCCCGCCTCCTCCTCCAGGGCGACGGAGTACGCGCGGTGCCGGGTGGCGATCCTGGCCGCGACCGCCTCGGCCTGGGCGGTGCCGAGCGGCCCGCACAGTTCGAAGACCAGCGCGGAGCCGGGGGCCGTGCCGTCCGGCTCGTGGACCACGGTGAGGACGGTCCCGGCCTGCGCGTCATGGCTGCTCATCCGCTCTCCCGGGCGCCTGGAACCACCGTCGCGGCGCGACGGACCTGCCCTTTGCCTCCGGCCTCTCCCTCGGCACGACGGACCGGCTCTCCCGCCTTCCTCTCCCATCGTTCCCGCACCCCGCCCCCTGCCCCGTGCCTCGCGGTCCGCGGCGCCCGCCCGCCGTCCCGCTCACCGCCCCCGTTCATCGCCGACCGGGGCTCCAAGCCCCCAAGACCGTACTGTTTGCGCAGGTGGGAGCCCCGTGCGCGCGAGTGGGCCTGGATCGTCACGCAAGCGGTCCTCGACCTGGCCCGCGCCTTGACCCGTTTCCTGACCCGCGCCTTGACCCGTTTCCTGACCCGCGCCTTCACCCGTGTCCCGGCCCTTGTCCTGGCATGCCTCACTGACCAGATAGCGGTCCCGGACCAGGCAGGTGGTGAAGGACCACGCGCGGGCGGCGGGCGAGTCGTCGGCGAGCACCGCGCGCCCGTCGCCGTCCCAGCGGAAGCCGACGGTGCCGAAACCGCGCCGCATCCCCTGCCCGAGCGCCTTGGTGTACGCCTCCTTCAGCGTCCACAGCCGCAGGAACCGCGCCGCCCTGCGGTCGTCGGGCAGCGCGGCGAGCAGCTCGGCCTCCCGCGGGGTGCACACCTGCCCGTGCAGCGCCTCGAAGGACACCCGCCGGGTGACCGACTCGGCGTCCACGCCCACCGGTCCGCTGCGGCTCACGGCGACGACGATCAGCTCCTCGGTGTGGGCCAGGCTCAGCCACAGTTCGCCCCCGAAGCCGCGCAGGGTGGGCTGCCCGCCGGGCAGGTAGGCGATGTCCAGGGCGGCCGGGGCGGTGTAGAGGACCGCGGCGGCCGTGTGCTTCATGACCACGCGCGACATGGCGAAGGCGAGGCGCCCGGCCGCGGCGGGGTTCTGCCGGTAGCGCGGCCGGTCCCGGCCGAGCAGGCCGCGCAGCTCCGGGTCGAGCAGGGCGGCGGTCAGCCATTCGCCCCAGGTCGTGTGGACGACGGCCCGCCCCACGGATTCGAACCGGTCGCACACCTCGTCCCAGGGCCCTTCGGGCCCGGCCACGTGCAGCGGTGCCCCGGAGGCCTCCACGCCGGTCATGTCCCACCCCCGCCCCGCCGCCGACCGGCCGCTGTCCCCGTCCCTGCCCCTGCCCCTGCCCCTGCCCCTGCCCACAGCAACTCCGAGCCGTACACGTCGCAGTCGACGCCCTGCCGGGTCCGCTCGGCGAGTTCCGCCCACACGTCGCCGGCCGGGTCGACGGCGGGCTCGGGCAGCGGGGCGCCGAGCCGCCGGGTGACGCGGGCGAGCGCGAGCAGCGCCCAGTGCGGGCGGCCGAGGAACCCCTCGGCCTCCTGGCCGACGCCCAGCACCGCCGCGGCCAGCAGCAGCAGGGCCTGACGGTCCGCCAGGGCCCGGGCGACGGGGTCGGCCGGGCCGGTGTGCCCGGCCGCCGGGTACGGCAGGCGCAGCGTGCGCTGTTCGGTCGCCAGCCGGCGGGCCACGCGGGTGAGCGCGGCGAGGGCCGGGTCGTCGTCGGTGCGCTCGGCCAGGCGGTCGGCGGCACCGGGCAGGGCCGCCGCGACGTCGGCGGTGGACAGCGCACCCACGCGCGTACCGGTAGGTGCCGTACCCGTCTGCCCGAGCCGGAACAGCTCGCGTGACGCGGGGTGCTTGTATCCCTCCCCCGCCCGGAAGGCGCCGTCGGCCGGGTCGGCGAGTGAGGGCAGCGCGCGGATGAGCCGTGCCTGGCCGTCGGCCGCGGCAGCGGGGTCCGCGCCGGTCGCCACACGGTCGGCGGCCAGCTCGGCGAGGGCCCGGCGTTCGGCGGTGTCCGGCCCCGACCCTGCCTCGTTCAGGACGAGTTCGAGATCGTCCAGCACCTGGCCGACCAGTTGCGGCACGACGTAACCGGCCGCGGCGGTCAGGGCCGGCGTCCCGCCCGCGGTCAGGTCCGCGGCCCGCAGCGCCACCGCGGTCAGGCTCTCGCAGGCCAGCAGGTCGGCGAAGTCCGCGGCCAGCACGGGCTGCCACTGCCGTACGCCCGGTTCGCGCGCGGCGACAGACTCCACGAGCCGCGCGGTCGTGTGCAGCGCGCCGCCCGCCGCCCCGATCAGCGCGGCCGGACCGAGCAGCGCGCCCAGCTCCGTACCCGGCCCGCCCGCCTCCGCACCGGCCAGGGCGCCGGACAGCGGGCGTACGGCCCAAGCGTGGCCGAGCCCCAGGTCGCGGCGGAAGAGCGGACGCAGCACGCGCACGACCCCGTCGGCGCCGAGGCGGCGCACGTCGGCCGGCCCGGGGAGCGCGGCGCCGAGCGCTCCCGAGGGGGCGGGGACCTCCCGCGCGGCCGCCGACGCCGTACGGCCGTAGAGCCCCGTGGGGCGGAGTGGATCGCCGAGCAGCACCTCCAGCCACCGCGCGCGCAGCACGACGTCGGCGGACAGCGGCCCGTCGCCGAGGGGCGGCATGTCGGCGTACGGAGGCGTCCCGGGGACTGCCGCGGGGACTGCCGCGGCCTCCTCCGGTGCGAGCGGACCCGGTCGGGTGAGCGTCATCGCCTGCTTCCTCCTCGTCCTCAGCGCAACCGTCGTACAGGGCTCTCGGCATGCCACTTGGCCAGGCGCAGCGTCTCCCGGCTCTCCCGCCCCAGCCGCTCGCGCACCTGCCTGCGGGCGTCCACCGGCAGGGCGCCCGCCCCCAGGGCCGCCTCGACCGACTCCTCGCCCAGCAGCAACCGGTGCGCGCACACCACCGTCAGCCCCGACTCGTCCGGTACGAGGCTCCACTCACCGCTGTGCGCGGCGATCGGCGCGGGCGGGGCCGTCTCCTTGAAGACGATGCGCCCGGCGTGCGGGAAGCACAGCCGTACGGTCTCGGAGCCGGCCGTCCCGTCGTCGGGGCCTGCCGTGGGAACGGCCTCGACCGCACCCGTGTCGAGCACCACGACCTGCGTGCCCGGCCGGTCCTCGCGCACGCTGCTGTCGTCCACGTGGGGGAGCAGCTCGGGCCAGTCCTCGACGCGGTACAGGAAGTCGTAGACGAGTTCGGCGGGGCCCTCGACGCGCACCCGCTCCTCGAAGGCCAGCAGCAGTTCGTCCAGCCGGTCCCACCGCTCGGCCGCCTCCCGCAGCCGGGCCAGCCGCTCGGCCGCGTCCGCGTCGAGGCCGTCCGGCCCGGCGGACGTGCCGGTGTGCGCGTGCGGCGTCTCCTGCCGCAGGGTCACCAGCGACCGTTCGGCGCCGTCGGGTTCGACACTCCAGGAGCCGGCGACCGTGTCACCGGGCCAGGCGGGGTCGTCCTGCTCGAAGTCGACGGAGTGCGCCTGCGGTCGCAGCGTGCGCCGCAGCCGCGAGGAGCGGACGCGACCGTCCTCGTACTCCCAGGCCAGCAGCGTTTCCCCGGCACCGTCGAAGTCCATCCGCTCGACGTGGACGTACGAGGGCAGGAGTACCGGCCAGCGCGGGGCGTCGGCGAGCATGCCGTAGACGACGTGGGCGGGTGCGGCCACGGAGACGGTGCGCCGGGCGGAGTGCACTCGCTGGGACGGCATGAGTGACCCCTTTTCTCGCAGTGCGCCGCCAGGCTGTCCCGCGCGCCTCGAGCGCCGCTCGAGCCCCGGCCGATCCGTTCACCGGAACCGGCCGAACGGATCAGGCGACCGGACCCGGCGACCGGACCGGTCGCCCGGATCAGCCGACCGGGGCGAGGCGGCCGGCGGCGGACGTGGCGGCGGCGGACGTGGCGGCGGGCGCGGGTGCGCCGGCCGGACCGGACATCAGGATGGAACGCTGGAGCTTGGCCAGTGCGGCCGACGGCTCCAGACCCAGGTTGCGCACCAGCCTGGCGCGCAGCTGCTGGTAGGCGTTGAGCGCCTCGCCCCGGCGCCCCGAGCGGTGCAGGGCCAGCATGTACTGGCCGCACAGGCTCTCGTGGGTGGGGTACCTGCTGACCAGCACGGTCAGTTCGGCGAGCAGCTCGCGGTGCCGGCCGAGCCTGAGGTCGGCCTCGATCCGCTGGTCGAGGGCGCACAGCCGGCTCTCCTCGAGCCGCCTGATCTCGGTCTCCAGGTGGACGCCCGCGTGCACGTCGGCCAGTGCGGGCCCGGTCCACAGCTCGAGCGCCTCGGACAGCCGGGCGGCTGCCCCGGCGTAGTCCTCGGCGTCCATGGCCCGGTAACCGAGCCCGGCCAGCCGCTCGAAGTCCCGCAGGTCGCTGGTGCCCTGCCCGCTCTTGAGCAGGTAGCCGCCAGGGACGGTCAACAGGACGTCCTTGGCACAGCGCTGCCCTTCCCCGCCGCCCTCGCCCTGCCGGAGCGCGCAGGCGATGTGCTCGCGCAACTGGAGGATGTAGGTCTGCAGGGTGGGCCGCGCGCTGCGGGGCGGCGCGGCGCCCCAGAGTTCCTCGGCCAGCATGCCGACGGTCACGACCTGGTCGGCGTGGAGCGCCAGCAGGGCGAGCACCTGACGCGGTTTCGGAGCGGTCGGCGTGATCGAGACGCCGCTTACACGTACAGCTAATGAGCCGAGTATGCCGATGTCCACGCTGTCTCCCCCGTCTGCTGCGGCGTTACGCACCGTGCCAGGCATCCGAGTAAAAAACAGCGCGTGCGGTTTGTCAACGACGCGGGCGATACCCCCGTGCCGCTCGAGCGACTCTCCAGCCACCGCCGGAATCGGAGCCGCCGCATCACGTGCGCGCGTGGCTGCCTGCTCTCCGTCGACATCCCCGGCCCGGACTAGGGAAGCCCTTCCTTCACCCCGAGACTCGTGCCGTCGGGGATCAGTTCCGGCGACACCGCCATCCGCGGAAGGACGAATTCCCAGAACCGCGCCGCCCGCTCGGTCGAGAGCCAGTCCTTGTCCCACCCGGCCAGCGCCTCGAAACCGACCGTGGCGGCCACGATCGCCGCGACCGCATCCTCGGGCGAGACGTCCTGCGCCAGCTCCCCCGCGTCCCGCGCCCGCAGGACGAGTTCGCGAACCGAGGCATGCCACCACTGGAACAGCTCCGCGCCGCCCTTGCGCGAGGGGTCACCGCTCAGCCGGAACCCCGCCCTGACCACGGGGTCGGAAACCATCGCGAGCATCAGACCGCTGGTGACGTCCACCATCGACTGCAACGCGGTGCCGGCTGCGGCCCGGTAGCGTTCCGCCAGCTTCTCGGCCGCGTCCACCGCCGCGCTCTCCACCTGACGGGCCAGGGCGTCCTTGCTGGCGAAGTGGAAATGGAGAGCCCCGGAGCTCACGCCGGCCCGTTTGCAGATCAAGGGCAGGGAGGCCCTGACGTAGCCCTCGTCGGCGAAGACCTCCGCCGCCGCGACGATGAGGGCCTGGCGCGTCCGCGCCGCCCGTACCTGCATGACCATCGTGCTTCACCTCCTGGGCCGACACCGGTCCGCCACCGTCGCGAACACCTCCGTCGCGAACCGCGCATGCCAGTACACCGACCGAGCGCCGAGCCCTGCCAGAAAACAGCAGGATAGGTCGGTTTTTCGGTCCGCAGGCGCCCCGGTCGCGCGATCAAGTCCTTCTCGAGTCGACCCCTAGCCCCCTACGCACTCCCACACTCGCGCGGACAGCGCGTCGCGACGCCCCGGATGAATCGGTACGCACGGTCAACTCCCTTACGAAACAGCCCCGTTCACGTCCCGGTCCAGGTCGAGCCCACTTCACGGAGGGAGGGGAGCCGCCGCCTCACCTTCTCCGGCGAACGCCTGGTCCGGCGCTGGGGAACCACTCAAGGACCGCTCGAGAACCGGGGCGCCGGCTCCGGGCCGCGCGCTCGCGAGCTGCGGCCCGGAGCCCTCGGGGTACCCGTCCCGCCGCTCGGACACCCTCCGCGCGCGAGGAGGCAATGCCAGGTCAGAACGTTTCGCCAACCCCCGCGGCGGACCATCGGCGCACCACTATGAGCCACTCTGGAAAACCCCTAGGCGGAAGGACTCATACCGCTAGAAACTAAACCGGCTGGTATGTATCTTCTCGGCCTGAGGACCCACACGAAAACTTCGCATACCGCGGCCCAGGGGGAGCAGGCATGTCTGCGAACACACTTCGCGTCGAACGTGCAACGCCCGGCGCACAGCGCACGGAGACCGACCGCCGGGCGGCGACAAGATCCGCCGCACTGCGTTACCCGTCCCTGACCACCACCGTTCCCAAGGAGTTCGTCCACCGGGCCAGCGTCGCCGAAGTCATGCTCACCGACTGGGAGCGCAGGGACGAGCACCGGTTCACCGTGACGGCCCAGTGGCCTCGCAGTCACACATTCTTCACCAGTGTGAACGGCTGCCACGACCCGCTGATCGCGGCGGAGACGCTGCGTCAGGCAGGCACCCTGCTGGCGCACGCGGAGTATGGGGTTCCGCTGGGGCACCACTTCCTGATGTGGGACCTGTCGCTCACGGTGTGGCCGGAACACCTCCTCGTAGACGGCGCGCCGACCTCCCTCGACATCGACATCGTCTGCAGTGACTTCAAGATGCGCGGGGACAGCTTGGCCGGGTTCCGCTACCAGACGGTGATGCGCCGCGCCGGACAAGTCGTCGCGACCGGCGGCGCATCCTTCACCTGCATGGCTCCCAAGGTCTACCAGCGGCTACGCTCCAACCGGCGGAACAGCGCCGGGCCCCAACTCCCCCTCACCGCCCCGGCGGCACCCCAGAACGTGGGCCGGGTCTCGCCCATGGACGTCGTGCTGTCACCTGTCGGGCAGGAGGGCCGCTGGCAGCTTCGGGTGGACACCCGGCATCCCGTGCTCTTCGAGCACCCGGTGGATCACGTGCCGGGCATGATGTTGCTCGAGGCCGCCCGCCAGGCCACGGTGGCGACCACGGGGCAATGCGCGACCCCACTGTCCGTCACCGCGGAGTTCAGCCGCTATGCCGAGCTGGACACACCCTGCATGATCGAGGCCCGCAGTCTGCGCCGCACAGGGGATGAGGAGTCCGTGGAAGTGACCGGCCATCAGAGCGGTGAACTGGTGTTCCGGTCCACCGTGACCGTGGCGGTGCCCCTCACCTGACCTCGCCGGGACCACCCCGCACCGGGGAGCCCTCGCACCCGCAGTTCCCGGGACCGCCGGTTCTCGGCTTCCCGCCCGGGACTCGTCGACCGAGCGCACGATCGTGGGCCGGCCGGAAGACACGGATGGGGCCTTCCGGCCGGCCCAGTCGCCGTTGACGACCAGATCACCGCGATCTCGGCCCTCCTACCTCCTCTGCCTCCCCACCCCTCTCTCCCCACCCCTTTCCACCGTCCAGGGGACGCCGATCAGCGCATGCATCCGGGCCCCTTTTCCGACCGGAGGGTCTTCATTCGCCGTGTGACGGCATATCGGTACCCGGAACCAGGCTGTTAAAATACGGACTGGATGGTTTGCAATGGGGCATCATCGAGTACGTAGATCGACCTGGAGGGGCAGCATGGCTGAGCAGGAACGGGCCATCCGTACACGCAGGACAATCCTGTTGGCTGCGGCCAAGGTCTTCCAGGAGCACGGGTACCAGGCGGCGACGATCTCCCAGATCCTCTCGGAAGCCGCCGTCACCAAGGGGGCGCTGTACTTCCACTTCCCCTCGAAGGAGGACCTGGCGCAGGAGGTACTCCTGTCCCAGAACCGGGACTTCTTCGTTCCCGAGTGCGGGTCCAAGGTCCAGGAAATCGTGGACATGGTGCTGCTGCACACCCGCCGCCTACAGTGCGACCCCATGGTCAAGGCAGCGGTAAGGCTGTCCGTGGACCAGTTGGCCCACGACCTCGACCGCGGTGAGGCGTTCGTGCGCTGGGACAGCCTGGTCCAGGAGCGGCTCGAGAAGGCCCAGGCACAGGGCGAGCTGCTTCCCCATATCGTGCCGGACGAGACAGCGGGCGTTCTCGTGGGTGCCTACGCGGGCATCCAGTCCCTGTCGCAGGCGGTCAGCGAGCACCGGGACCTCTACACGAGGGTCACCGCACTGCTACGTCATCTGCTGCCCAGCGTCGCGGTCCCCTCGGTGCTGGCGTCGGTGGACATGAGCGAGGACCGCATGCTGAGGCTCCACGCCGAGATGACGGCCCGGGCCCAGTAGGACACCCAGTAGGACGGCAACCACCTCCGTGACGACCGGGGCCGCCACGAAGCCGCCGGGCCGGTCAGACGCCCCCCGGCACATACGGTCGGCCCCGGCCGGCGAGATGGTGCGCGTACCAGTCGGCGGACTCGGCGAACCGTGCTTCGAATCCTGGTCCGGGGTCCTCGCCGATCCGGGCCCACAGGCGGTCGCTCCGGTACCAGTGGTCCTGGGTGAGCAACGCGTACTGGTGGTCGGAGAATTCGGGTACGGCGCGGGCGACCTGGGCCCGGTGCTCCCGCAGGGACGTGTCCCGGCGGGGCGCGGAAAGGCCGAGATGGCGCCGGAGAGCCAACAGGACATGGCTCATCGGCACGGGCCGGGGGTGGGCCGCGTGGTAGATCGTGGAGCGGTCCGCGGTCCCGGGCGCGCGCACCAGACCCGCCACACCGCGCGCCAGGTCGCTCACCGCGATCATCGAACTGTCAGCAGCAGCGCCGGACGGCCATGTCGGCACCCGGGCGAGAAGGCGTGCCACGGTGGGGATGAACCACGCGTCACCGACGCCGTACACCAGATGCGGACGCAGCACGGTGCCGCCCGCGTCGAGCACCGCCTGTTCGGCCCGCAGCCGTGACCGGCTCGCGGCGGACGCGGGATTCGGTGTCAGTTCCCCTTCGCCCGTCGCGCGGTGCGGTCCGGAACCGTAGACGGAAGCCGTGCTGACATAGATGACACGCGCGACGCCGGCGCGCCGTGCCTCACGCAGAAGGGCGAGGGTGCCCAGGTGGTTGACCGCCTCGCAGCGGGCGGGATCACGGCCCACGTAGGCGGCGGTGTGGACGAGAGTCCTCACACCCTCGCACGATCCGCGCAACGTGGCCGGTCGGGTCAGGTCAGCGCGGACATGGCGCACCGCGCGGTCACTGGACAACGGTGTGCGCCGTGCCAGGACATGGATCGCGGGCATGCCCCGAGATGCGCCGCCGGCAGCCAGTTCCTTGACCACCGCGCTTCCGACGAAGCCACTGCCGCCGGCGACCAGGACGGTGCCCGCGCTGTCTGACGGCGAACCGGCACCGTACGCCGGCTCGGGCTCCTCTCCCGACCGGGACGTCCGAGGGCGCATCACAGCCGAGACCCTCCGGACGCGTCGATGCACTGGCCTGTGATCCACCTCGAGGCGTCGGAGGCGAGGAAGGCCACGATGTCGGCGATGTCTTGAGGGCTGCCGAGCCGGTCGAAGACGGACCACGCGGCGAGCCGCGCCGCCTGCTCGGGGGTGCTTCGCTTGGCCAGGTTCATGTCTGTCTCGACGAAGCCCGGGGCGACCGCGTTGACGGTGATGCCGCGTTGACCGACTTCCTTGGCCAGGGCGAGCGTGAAGGTGTTCACCGCCCCCTTGCTCATCGAGTACACGACGGACTCCGGGTACGCGATCCGGGTGGCCGCCGACGAGACGTTGATGATGCGGCCGCCGTCGCGCATCCGTCTGAGCCCCAGCTGGGCGACGAACAGCAGGGACCGGGTGTTCACGCTGAAGAGGCGGTCGAAGAGTTCAGGCGTCACGTCGTCGATGCGGGCGGACCCGCTGATTCCGGCGTTGTTGACCAGGATGTCGAGACTCCCGGCCGCTCCGTGCTCGGCCAGTCCCGCGTCGAATCGCTCATAGAGCCCCTGGGCGTCCCCCTGGGCACCCAGCTCGGCACGCAGGCCGAAAGCGCGACCGCCTCCCTCCCTGATCGCCGCGAGTGTCTCGGCGACCGCGGCCTCGTCGGTGCCGTAGTGAGCGGCGACCAAGGCGCCTTCGCTCGCCAGACGGAGTGCGATGCTTCTGCCGATGCCGCGACTGGCACCCGTGACCAGCGCCGTCCTGCCCTGAAGCACGCCCATGCCCTACCCCCCGCTGAAGCCCGGACTGTGATCGCCAGGAAATATACCGGCTGGACGGTTCTTTTGTAATGTACGTACGCCTTCCACCTGGTGGCCGGCTCCTCAACGCCCGGCCGCTGGTCCGGCCGGGCGGGAATCCGTGGAACGCACCTGCGGAGCCGCTGGCTACAGCGGCAGCGTGTCCCCCAACTCCCAAGCCGTCACCGACGTAGGACCCCCCTCGGACCGCTCGGTCTTCCGCCCCTTCCTACCGGCCGCCAGCGTCCGAGGGTCCACCGCCTCGGCGGGCGCGCCGGTGGCGTACAGGCCCTCCGGTTCGGAGTCCCGGTCGTGCGGCAGCAGCCAGAAGACGCGGCGGCGGAAGGTTCCCGACGAGCGGGAGGGCTTGGCCCCGGGTCCCAGCAGGGCGTACCCGACCATGCGGCCGTCCCGGTGGTACCGCGGCTTGCTCTGACGGTTCGGCAGCCGGTCCAGGCTCTGGCGCACGTAGTCGAGAGAGCCGATGTCCTCGAGCCAGACGAGGTCGACCTCGTTGTCGATCTCGTCCTCGTCAATGAGGGCGCTCATGCTGTCTCCTCGTCGGCGACCAGTCCGATGCCCGGGTAGTACTTGCGCTGGTTGGACAGGATCATCTCCTTGGGAGAGGCCAGTCCCACCACTTCTCGGACCCGTGCGGCGAAGGCACGCGACGAGACGGCCGGGGACCCCTCATTCTGGCACCAGTCCCTGTAGGCCGCGTAGAGCCTGGCCTGTTCCGCCTTGAGTCCGCCCTCCATCCGGCAGGACTCGCCGAGGAAGCGCCCGGTGTGGTCCTCGGTCTCCGCGTAGGCGTTGGTGGCGATCCGGACGCGCTCGGGCCCGGTCAGGTCCCTCTCGCCGCTCAGATACCGACGGGCGCCCAGAATCAGCCAGTTGAGGATGCCGGGGCCCTCCTCGGTGACGAGGACGTCCGCCAGATTGTCGATCTTGCGGTCGTAGGGAACGACACGCTCGAACGGGACCATGCGCATACGCCGCCAGAACGCGAAGCCGCCGGTGCCCACCTCGGGCCGGTGGTTGCCCAGCAGCCACAGCTTGTGCGTGGGCTCGAAGCTGAAGAAGTCCTGGCGCATCCGCCGCGCCTTGATGCGGTCCCCGCCGGTCAGCAGCTTCACCCTGGCCTCGTCGAAGCGGTCCCCGGGCTTGACCTCGCTGCACACGACCACCCGGCGGCCGTGGAGTTCCGCGAGGTCGGTGGGGTGACCCTCGTAGGGGCGGGCCATCAGGAAGCCGGGCGGCGCGGCGTCGGCGTAGTCACCAAGCAGCTTCATCAGCACGTCCAGCAGGACGGACTTGCCGTTACGGCCGGAACCGAAGAGGAACGGCATGACCTGACCGCCCACGTCGCCGGTCACCGAGTACCCCAGCAGCAGGTGCAGGAAGTCGATCATCTCCGCGCCCTCCTGGTCCTCGCCGAAGGTGTCGGTGAGGAACCGGTGCCAGCGGGGCGTGGGCATCGGCTCGGGGGCTGCCGTGGTGCAGCGCGAGTGGAAGTCCTTGTGGGGATCCGGTGTGCTGATCACTCCCGTACGCAGGTCGACAACCCCGTCGGGGGTGCACAGCGCGTACGGATCGGCGTCCAGCATGGCCGCGTTGAGGACCATGCCGGGCGCCGTACGGGCCTGTGCGAGCAGCGCGTTGAGGCCGGTGGTGCTCAGGGCCCGCCGGCGGTGCTGCTGGAGCGCCGCGGTGGTGAAGAGCCCGCGCGGATCGGTCGTCGCGAGGGATTCCGCCAGGTCGCCCGCGGCCCACAGCACGGTGTCGTCCTCGTCGGCCTGCCAGCGGGTGTGGTCCCACCGGAACCAGCCGAGGCCAGGCACGTGCCGGTAGTCGTTGGCGTAGAGCCTGACGAACAGCTTGGCGTTGCCGCGATCGCTGAGCGTGTCCGGCAGCAGCCCGTCAGCGGTCACCTCTCCCCCGGCTCCCGTCCTGTCCACGGGCGCAGGTGCCGGTGCGTGGACATCCGTCCGCGCACCGGGCGCCGCCACGGTCCGGGTGAGGATCTGCCGGGCCACGTCCTGCGCGTCGAAGAGGCTCTTCTGCTGGTCGCGCGTCATGCGCGGCCTCCCCGGCAAGGCGTCAGCGGCCGAGAAGCACGCGCTGAACGAACCTCTGGACGTCTTGAGTCGCTGCGTAAAAATCGCAGCTCAGAAGCCATGCGCATCCCCCAACAGCGACCCAAGCGACTGAACGACTCAAACAGACTAGCGAAACGAAGGTGACTGAAGGAGACCTGTGAAAGAACTGAAACGACACACGCCGATCCGCCCACCAGGCAGGACAGCGACTGAAGCGACCCACTATGCCCACTTATGACTCACGCAGGCGCATGCCATGAGACCGCTGCTCACCCCCGGACCCGCACCTTGCGTCGCTTCAGTCGCTGGCGCCCTCCAAAAGAGGCTGTGACCTGGGGCTTTGACGGACCGACCGGAGCGCCCGCCCTCCACTCCCGCCGCTGTCACCCCGGTGGCCGTCGCGTTCCCGCCACTTTTCCACGGCCCACGCCGCCCCAGCCGTCGCGGTGGCTGAGCGACCGGAGCGACTCAAGGACCCTTCAAGCGGATACCGAGCCGACCGTGCAACCCCCTGCCGGGCACACCGGGCTCTCACCGCCCTCTTCGACGAACCCCTCCCCCGGCCCGTACCCGTCCGGGATCATGAGGCATGCTTCCGGACGCCTGGCACCTCACCGAAGACATCGACGACTTCCTCGACCGGGCGGGCCCCTTCCTCCGCTCGCGGCCCGTCCTGCACAACACGCCGCTCACGGTGCTGGAGAAATGGCGGACCCACCCGGACGCGTACGTCCCCGGCACCGTCCTCTTCGGCCTGCTGGAGGCGGACGGCGACGTCCAGGCCGTCTTCTACCGCCCGCCGACCCGCCGGCTGACCCTCACCCGGCTCTCCCCCGAGCGGGCCGACGGCCTCGCCCGCCGGCTGACCGGCCTCGGCCACACCCTCGCCGGGGTCACCGCCGACCACGCCACCGCCACCGCCTTCGCCGAGGCCTGGCAGCGGCACACCGCAGCGAGGCCTACCCTCCGCGTCGGAATGCACCTGTACCGCCTCGGCACCCTCACCCCGCCCGACCCTCACCCGCCCGGCCGCGGCCGGCCCGCCGACGACCCGGACCACGAGCACCTCATGCGCTGGTGCCGCGAACTCGCCGCCGACCTCGGGGAGTCCGTCACCATCGACGCCGCCTCCTGGCCCCGTACCCGCTTCGCCGAAAAGCGCTACACCTTCTGGGAGACCCCGGACGGCACCCCCGTCTCCATGGCGGGCCTCAACCCGATGGTCGCCGGCATGGTCCGGCTGGACCCCGTCTACACCCCGCACCACCTCCGCGGCCGCGGCTACGGGGCCGCCGTCACAGCCGAGGTCAGCCGGGCCGCGCTCGCCGCGGGTGCCACGGAGGTGGTGCTGTACACGAACGCAGCGAACCCCACCAGCAACGCCCTCTACCAACGCCTCGGATACCGCCGGGTCACCGACTGGGCCCCGTACGACTTCACGTACACCGAGCCCTGAAACCAGTGCGCGCAACCTGTGACTGAGCGCTTCGGTCGGCGAGTTGAGCGTTGTGGTCGGTGAGCAAGCCGATCTCGCCCGGACACTCAAGCTCTCGCCACCCGGATCGACCGGGACGCTACAGCCCGGCCGGCCCGGGGTGGTGGCGCATGAGTAGGCGAGGTGCGCGTGTCGGGGTGTGGCCAAGACTCCGCGTCAGGACCGGGCGAGGACGCAGAACTCGTGATCCTCCGGGTCGGTCAGGCACGTCCACGGGACGTCGCCCTGGCCGACGTCGAGGTCGGCGGCGCCGAGGGCCCGCAGCCGGGCGACCTCCGCTGCTTTGTTGTCACCGGGGTCCGGCACCAGGTCAAGATGGACGCGGTCCGGCACAGTCTTCACGTCGGGCGAGCGGAGGAACTCAAGATACGGGCCGACACCCTTTGCCGAGCGCCACACCGCCTGGTCGTCCGTCACCTCGTGCAGGGTCCAGTCCATCGCCTCGTCCCAGAACCGGGCCATGGCCCGCGGATCCGTGCAGTCGACCACCACCCGGGCGATCGGTCCGGTGTCGCGGTAGATCTCCCGAGGCTCCAGCACGCAGAACTCGTTGCCCTCCGGGTCGGCAAGGACCGTCCACGGCACGTCGCCCTGGCCCACGTGGGCGGGCGTCGCACCCAGAGCTTCAAGGCGCGCGACCAACTCCGCTTGATGGGCCGCAGAGGTGGTGGCGAGATCGACGTGCACACGGTTCTTCGTTGCCGTCTTGGGTTCCGGGACGGCAATGACGTCAATGCATACGCCGACCGGGTCCAGCCAATCGAAGCCGACAGGTTTGGCAGCGGTCGCGCCCGATCCCCCACCGGTAACCCTCCAGCCGAGCGCCTCCGCCCAGAACCGGCCGACCGCCGAGTCATCAAGAGCCTTTATGTTCACCAGGACAGGCCGTAGTGCCATGCCCGCGATCCTATGCACCTGCCCTGCAACGACATCCGCAGATACCGACGCCAAACAGAGATCACTCCCCCATCAGCCGCAGTGCTCAGCTCGCCAACCAGAGCGCTCAGCCCGCCAGGCCGCGTTCCGGCTCACCCCGAGATCGGACTCCTCCATCCAAGTGGCCGTGTTGCTGCGGGACGTGATGCTGCCGCTGCCGATGCGCCCGGGCTGGACGCGTCGACGCAGCCCGCTGCACTCGCCAACTCGCGCACTCACTCGCCAACTGAAGCGCTCAGTCACACAACCAGCGCGTCGTCACCGCCCCGCCATCCCCCTACAGCTCGAACTCGATCTGCTCCACGTCCGTGAAGCGGATCTCCTCCAGGGAGCCGGCGCGGCGGCCGCTCTCCTGGAAGTAGACCTCCTTGAGGCCCTCGGCGGCGATCTGCCGCAGCCGCTGCTCGCCGGCGCCCGCCTGCTGGGCGTCGAAGAGACGTGCGGCGTGCTGGGGCAGCAGCGCGACGGTCAGGTGACGGACACGAGCGTCGTCCGTCGTACCGACCGGCGCGGTGTACCCGATCCGCGCCCGGGTGTCGATGACGATCCCCCCGGTGGTCGCCGCCCTGCGCCTGGCCTCGGCCCTGACCTGCGGCTGCCACCGCTGCCGGACCTCGCGTTCCAGGCGGGCCGCCAGTTCCGGGCGCGGCTTCCTGATCTGGTTCCTCACATACCGTTCCACGGTGCGCTGGGTGATCCCCAGCAACTGCGCGACGGACCTGGTGCCCTTGAGCTGCTTGACCAGGTAACGCATCTGCGCGCCCGCGCTCTTGGGCACCGGGCGGGTGAACGCCTTCTGCACCGCGGCCTCCAGGCCGTCCCCGAACAGGGCCATCACCCGCTCCTACTCTCCGGTGTCGACGTCGGTGACCGTACCGTCCTTGATGTAGCGGGCGAGGTTCAGCTCCGGGGCGTCGAACCGCTCGCGGACCTCCTCGCCCCACAGCACGGTCTGGGTGCCCTCGTGCTTGACCAGACCCGGGTTGACCCCCAGCTTGAAACCGCCGGGCAGCGGCTTGCCGTCCCGGTAGGGCAGGAAGTCCAGCGGCGACGCCCCGTCGGCCGCATACACGACGCAGTCGGAGAGCACGGCTACCGGGTACTGCCCGGTGAACGCCGCGTGCTTGACCATCTTCCGGTGCAGATTGACCCGCGTACGGGAGATGACCGCCGCGCGAATGTCCGGCCGCCACGTCGGACGGGAAAGGGCCCGCCACGGCTCGCCGGGACGCCATCCCTCCCCGCGCGGGCGCTCCCGCAGTTTCCCCAGGCCGCCCTTGACGGTCGCCTTGATCGCCGAGACGACGACGGCCAGCTCCGGGTCACGCTCCTTGTAGCCGTCCATGGCCGCCAGGAACTCGGCCGGCGCCAGGTCCGCGTGCACACCGAGGTCCGCCATCGTGGCGAGGTAGGCATCGCGCAGTCGGCCGTACCAGCTGTCCAGGTAGCGGCCGTTGTCGTACCGCACCCACGCTTCCACGGGACGTACGTCGTAGCCCAGCTCCACCGCGTAGGCGACGGTCGGCGTCGCGTACCAGGCCGGGCCCTCGGGTCGCTCGCCCGTCGGCGTGAACGGGCTCGGCAGCAGACCGCCGTCCAGGTCCGCCCACTTGTCCTTTGCGATCCGCACCCGGGACAGGTCGACATGCGACAGGTCGACCAGCCAAGAACCGGGCAGTTTCGCATCGAACACCGGGGCCTTCACGTGCGTCGGCGCGCCGGTCCCCACCACCAGACCATTGGCACCGGCGGCGAAGGCCATGTTCACGTCGATGCCGACCAGGTGGCGGCGCATGCACTCCCCGTCGGTGAGCGGCCGCGCCCAGTCGCACGCCTCCTCGAACAGCTTCTCCTCGGGCCCCCGCAGGTGGAAACGCGGCAGGTCCTTGAGCAGCGGGTGACCGTCGGGCGCCTCGCAGGGCGCCGGCTCGACGGGATCCTTGCCGAGGCTGCCAGGGTTGTGCTCGGAGCACCGGGTGCCGTCGGCGTCGGGCGCGGAGGCACGGGTCGGCGGGTGCAGGGCGGTCATCAGCTCCAGGCCGGTGACGGCGGTGGAGCCGCGCGGCGTCATCACCCGGGACGCGTACACGCCCAGCACCCGGGCCAGCTCGGCGGGCGGGAGCGCGGCGGCGTCCCCCCAGTGCCGGGCGTCGAGCGCGTGCCACGACGGGACGCACAGCTGCACGCAGGCCCGCTTCGAGCCCTGTGCCGGACGGTAGATCCGCGCCCACGGCCCGAACCCGCGTTTGGTGAGCTTCCAGTCGGCGCGTGCCAGCTGCCGGACGACCTTGTGCCCCTCCGGGATCCGCCCGGCGAGCCGCTCCTCGTCCGTGAGGGTGCGGGGCAGGCCGTATCGCTCCAGCGCGGCCTCGGTGAGCACGAGCAGCGGGTCGGCGTCCTTGCCCGGTCCGGAGAGCCTCGGCTGCCCCAGACGGGCTTCGCACAGCGCCCAGTCGACCAGGGCCGGGAGGGACTTGGCGGGCACGTCCAGGACGAGCCCACCGGCGCAGTAGCCCGACACCTGGCCGTCGGCCACGTCGATGACCGCGAGAGGCCCGTGCGCGAACTCCGCACCCGTACCTGCCGCCGGGGTCCCGGCCGCCTCCGCCTGCCGCGCGCCCGGACGGCGGGACGACGTCGCCGAGGTGGAGGTGCGCGCCGGACGCGACACGGGGACTGGGGCGGCGGGTGCGGGGGCAGCGGGGGCTGGAGCGGCGGTGACCGGGGCAGCCGGGGCGGAGTCCGGTGGCGTGTCCGTGCCCTCGTCCTCGTTCCCGGGCGAAGCCGTGATGGAGGCAGGAGGTGTGGCGGCAGCGGGAGGCATGGCGGCGGACGGCGTCTGCTGCTGCTCGGGCACACCGCTGTGGGCGGGCGCGGGATAGAGATCCGCGAGCTGCTTCAGCATCCGCGCGTACGCGTCCCGCTCCGGCGGCCGTGGCTCGGTCCTGCCCGACTCCCACCCGCTGACCGTGGCACGGCGCACCTTCAGCGCGGCGGCCACCTCGTCCAGGGTCAGCCCGTGCGCCTGGCGCAGCCGCTTACGCTCCGCCGGCGGGGGCAGCGGCGAACGCGACGCGACCAGCGCATCGACCGCGTCGAACAACTCCGACATGGGCACCTCCTGCCACCACCCTATCCAAGAGCCGTACGCATCCCGTACCTATCCCGTACGAACGGCGTACGAAAGACGAGCCATGCCTCAGACGTCGCGAGACGAGCGCCCGGCATGGCACCGCTCCTGCGTGCGATGTACGCTGTCCCCGAAATCTAGACACACTGAGGCCCCCGCTCCGGCGGGGGCCTCAGTGGTTCAGCGGTTCACCCGGTAGCCCTACTGAGACGGCTTGCGCCGCGCCCGCCTCCGCGCAGCCGAGAACTGCAGGACATCGCCCGTCTCAGCAGTGGTCGCCTTCTCGGCGGCCGGAACGGAACCGGCCGTCTTGCGCCCCAGCCGCTTCGCTTCCTTCTCCAGCTTCGCCTGGGCCACGGCCGTGTCGTACCGCTCCTGATAGTCGTCGACGTCAAGACGGTCGTCCGGGTCGAGTGACCCGATCGCCTCCAGGTGCTCCGTGATGCTCCTCCCCCCGCTGATCATGGGGTTGAGGAGATAGACGCCCTTGGTCTGACGAAACACGAGCCGCGCGTGGATGAGGGCCTGGAGCCCGCGCCCCACCAGGGAACGGTGGACCTCCAACGCGTCGGCCAGGTCGTCCTCGGTAACGAGGCAGCGTCCCCCGGGCTCCTGCGTCCCGAGGAGCCGGAACAGTACTCGGTAGGCGATCCCGGGCATCGCGGGCATGTACGCGAAGCCGTTGAAGGTGCCGTACGTCAGCTCTGGCGGCTCGGGATTCACAGACGCTGCAGTCCTCATCTTCACGCCTCCGGTTTCTGCTTCTGCTTGCCCTTGCGCCTGCGCGTCCTCCTGGGCTCCGGGAGACGCGCGCCGGGAAAGGCCATCTTCCTGAACTCCTCCGGAACGTCCTGGTCCACGACCAGGTCGTTGAGAAGACTCAGTTGATCCACATGCACTTTGACCTGCCGCTTGGCCGCGCCTCGGACAGGCTTGTCGACGACCTTGAGCCCTCCCCGGAGGGTCGCAGCGGGCTGGAGCTGCACGGATCCCTTCTTGGGCGAGTAGGCCAAACCCAGACGCTTGAGCTTGGTGTGGGCGCGCGACACCTGCGCGGGGTCCATCTCCAGGGCCTCGGCAATGTCCACCTGCTTCAGTTCGACGTGCCCACCCACCTCCTGGCTGCCCATCAGGTAGAGCAGCACGCACAGAGTGACGTTGTCGTCCCGAAAGTACCGAGCGGCCCAGCGGAGGAACTCCAGACTGTCCTGGGCGAAGTACTTGCCGATGAACTCGCCGGCCGTGACAGGGGCTTGCACATACGCCGAATGCCCTTGAGGAAGCTCGACGACGTTCTTCCGGGGGCCGAGGGCGCCCGCGTAGGGACTGCTCGGACTCGGCGCGCGAGGAGGTGACGAACCCGGTGACCGCCGAGGGTCACCTTGAGCGTGCGCTGACATGGCGTTATGTGCTCCTCAAGATCGAAACCTAGACGGGGAGCACAGTAGTTATTGCGCACATAGATAGCAACGACGCGACCTATGTGCGCGTTGCGCGCGCCGAACATGACGGGGGAGTCAATTTCGAGGGCCGTAGCAGCATTGCGCACATAGGTCGCAATCAAGACGGAGCTGCATGTCTACCTTGACAAGTTGCGCGCTCTGAACTTGTCGCCGGAGTCATGTTCAGCGGTGACGACTATGCCTCTGATCTGCGGAAACGCAAGCGGGCCACACTATAAGAGTGCAGGTGTCGGCATGGTCGGGGACTATCCAACCGAAACCTGCTCCGCTCCCCCGCGCATCGCTCCCGCACCACCGAAAGTCAGCCCCGGCGATGCGGGCAGCCGACCGAGCAGGCGCGCGTATGCCACAGCAACCGTGTCCCGGTCTCAGCCACGCTTCCTTGTTCCCTGTTGGCCGGAGCACCTGACGACCTCTCGGACGCCTCGCCATCTTCACGAGGAGGGGGCGCGCCCTGAAAAAACGGCCCCCTCCCCCACTCCCAGGTCATTCCGCTCAAGCGGAGAGATCCTCGGTGAGCGACTGCACCAGCTCTGCGAGACGGTGGGGGTTGCGGGACGCTGCCTTCACGCTGAGGAACCGCAGCAGCGCGAAGAAGTTCTCGTCACTCTCGATCTTCCGGTCCAGCAGCATGGCGAGCGTGCCCGGCTCATCGTAGGGAATCCTTCGGACGGGTACTTCCTCGCGAGCGCTGTGAGCGAGAGGCCCGGGCGAGGCCTTGTCCGTTCGTGGCTCTGGCACAGCCTGGGGCAGCGGCTGCTCCCCATCGATCTGACCAGTTGCCGTCGCGTCTGTTTCGGCATCCTCTATTACGCCGTAATAGCCTTCCGGCTTCTCCGGCTGCCGCGGCTCCTCGGCCACTGGCCTGTCGCGCGTATCAGCCGGCTTGCCACCGCGCCTCTGCCCTCTCTCGGCTTCCTTGCGCGCCCGCTCTTCCTTGAGCGCCTGAAGAGCCGTCTCCTGCTCCGCTGCGGGCTTGTTGCCCACCGCGCGCAGCAGGTCGATCGGTTCGCTCCCCATCCGGGCTTGCAGTTCCGGCGTGAGATTGAGCAGGGCAAGGCGCTGAGACACCCAGCCCTGGGAACGGTGAAGCCGCTTGGCCAAGGCGGTCTGGCTGCCGTGAATGGCCAGCAGCCGTTGCAGAGCACGGGCCTCATCGAGTTCTTCGAGGTCCTGGCGGTGGATGTTCGCGACGAGAGCGGACTCGAGAAGCTCCTCGGAGGTGCTGCCCTCGTCGTCGCTGACCATGACCTTGACCGTGGCGAGGCCGGCCTCGCGGGCCGCGGCGAGACGGCTGCTGCCGTCGATCACCACGTGGGTGATGTCGGGCTCGAGGTGTGTTTCACGCTCCGGGTTGGCCTTGATGTACGCATCACGGTTCATGACCGTGATCGCCTGCTTCTGGCCGTGGGTCTTCAGGCTCCCTACCAGGTCGGTGAGATCACCGAGGGTGGTACGGGGATTGTCGGGGTTGAGGCTGATGCGGTACGGGGACAACTCGGTGGGTGGGGCGATGCCCTCGGTCGGAACGCCTGTAGCGGCGGCGACCGCCTGGCGGCGGGCGCTGACAGGGCGCGCGCCCCCACCGAATCGGCCGGCGCCCAGCCGGTCGGCCTTGCTCATGCGATCTCCCTGGCCAGTGCGCGCATCCCGATCGCCTGCTGGGACTTGGGGGCGTACGACAGCAGCGGCAGTTTCATACGGACGGCTTCCTTCTGTTCCTTGAGGTCTCCGATGAGTCCGACGACCCGGGGATCCTTTATGTCGACCCATCCCTGGAGCGAGGACGTGGCGATGTAGCCGCGGCGGGAGTCGTAGAGGTTGACGACGATGCCGAGGTAGTCGACGTCGATCTGGAGGTCGTTACGCAGATCATCGATCTGAGTGGTGAGCAGCTCGTAGGCGTCGGCGGAACTGTCCTCGGCCTGGACCACGATGAGAGCGCCGGACTGACCGGGCTTCTCGCCGTCACGGCGACGGCCGTAGTAGGAGGCAGCGTCCATGCTGAGGCCAAGGCTGGGAGGACAGTCGACGACGATGACGTCGTAATCGGCCTCGAGCGGAGCCAGCGCCCGCTCAAGGGCCGCCTCTCGGGCACGTACGGCGGACAGGCGCACGTCGAGGAGGAAGGCGTCGTTGCACGCCGGCAGAAGGTTGAGGCGACCGCCGAAGGTGTCGTCGTCGATGGACACGATGAGGTCCCGAAGATCGCCCTTGGGGTCTCCCGCCATGTGGTTGGTGAGGCTGTCACCGTTCATGGGAAGAGGGCTTGCGCCGAGTTGGTTGGTGAGGTGGCACTGCGGGTCGAAGTCGACCAGAAGGACACGGAGCCCCAGACCTGGAAGTTTCTCGATGTCGAGAGGGTCATTGCTCTGAGTCTGGTCGGACTCGGTGTCGCTGGCCCGGAGCGCTTTGGCGAGGGCCTTCGCGATCTGCACGCTGTGCAGGGCGTTGGGGTCTTCGGCCAGGGCCTCACCGAGCCCGGCCGTGATGGCCGTCTTCCCGACCCCGCCCTTCTGGTTGCAGACGATGATGCGCCGGGTGATCTCGGGACGGGCGACGTCCGGGGCCGGGTGCGAGTCGAGCCAGAGCTGCACGGACTGGGCCAGGCCCTGAATCAGGGAGACACGGCGGTCCGCGACGACCTGCCGGAACTCCTCCCACTGCCCCTGAGGCAGGAAGGTGGCGAAGGAGTCCGCGCCCGCGGTGTCGACGGTTCCCGTGGTGGAGGCCAGGCTGCACCAGTCCCTGACGCCCTGTTCGACGGCGCTCTGGATCTCGATGCCGTGCTGAGCAGCTCTGATCTTGAGGTTCTGCCGGAGCCATCCCGGCAGCTTGGAGACGACCTTCTCGCGGTCGCTGGAGGTGACTGGAGAACTCATGGGGTCACCTTACTAACGTCAACGACCTATCGAGGCATCGACACGTTAGTCAGTCATCTCCAGTTGGGTTCAGGCGCTGGCTATTACGCCGTAATAGCCAGCGTACGGGGGAGTGGCCCTCAGAAGGAGGCCACCGGACCGAAACCGACACGAGGCACCGACAACACCGTGCCTGCACCGGCCTCCAGACACCACCTCAGCGGACGCCTTCTCAGCGAACGCCCCCTCAGACACCACGGCTCAGGACCACCAGCACAGCAGCTGCGGTCTCCAGTCGCTGCGACAGCTTCAGTCGCTGCCTCTCAAGGGCTCTGAGACTGAAGCCATGCCTCTGAGACTGAAGACCAGCGACTCAGCGACTCTTCAGTCGCTCCTTCAGTCTCAGAAAAACCGCAGGTCAGAAGGGGTCTCTAAGCGGAACAGCGACTGAAGCGACTGAAGTTCCGGGTATATGAAGACATTCGTGCGCGCGTGTGTGCGTCATATATAGAAGGCTTCAGTCGCTTCAGTCGCTTTTGGATCTTTGAAACGCCTCTGACCTGCTGGTTCTCCGAGCGACTCTGACAGCGACTGAAGCGCGTCAGTCGCTGGGGGTTCTCACCTCAGTCGCTACAGGCCGGTTCTGCCCCTCACCGACACGGCGTAGCAGGACTTTTCCCCAGGCTCCACGCCCGCCCCCAGCACGTTCGCTAGTCTGTGTCCATCGTTGAGTCGCTTCAGTCGCTGATGGGGGAGAGAGATGCATCCTGAGCTGCGCTTTCCTCGCAGCGACTCACGACAGCCCGCCCAGGAGACTTCGGTCGCTGAGCTCTCGCTCGCCACCGCGAGATGGTGTGCCCGCAAGGGCTGGCCAGTGCACCCCCTGGCTGCCGGACGCAAGACGCCCGTCGCGAATTGCAGCGACTGTCGCGCCCGCCCGCACGCACCCGCCGACTGCCCCTGCATTCCCGCGGGTCGCTGGTGCCACGGCTTCCACGCCGCCACCTTGGACCAGGACCGCATCCAGCGATGGTGGGGGAGTAACCCCAGGTTCGGCATCGGCGTCTCCTGCGGCCGCGCCGGACTGGTCGTCATCGACATCGACGCCCACCCCGTCCAGCCGCCCACCCGGGACCGGATCCTGCCCGGCATCCCCATCGCCGACCACATCGACCTCACAGGGCTGGCCAACGGCTTCCACACCCTCGCCGTCCTGGCCGCTCTGAGGGGCCAGCCAAGCCCTGCCGACGACGCATCCACGCTACGGGTCCGTACCCCCTCCGGAGGGCTCCACGTCTGGTACCGGACCGGCGATGCCCGGCACTGGCAGTCGTCCGTCGGTTCCAGCCCCGGTCGGGCGCTTGCCTGGCAGGTCGACATCCGAGCCCACGGGAGCTACATCATCGCCCCCGGTACCACCACCCGGCAGGGCGTCTACACACCCCTCGGCAGCGTCCGTGAACCGGCGGGGCTGCCCCTGTGGCTCGCTCAGGAACTGGAACGCACCGGTCATCTACCCGCACCCAGCATCCCCGCGCCCCGGCCGGTCCCTCCCCGCGCCCGGCAGGCTGTCCTCGCCGCGGGCGGCGGACGCGACCAGAACCTCCTCGCGTCGGTCCTGGCCCCGGTCGAGGCCTGCGGGCAGGTCTCCGAGGGGGCAGCGTTCTCGGACACGCTCAATCGCGCCGCCTACACGCTCGGCGGGCTCGTCGCCGCCGGCCGGCTGCCCCACGAGGCGGCCGAGCAAGCCCTGAGGCAGGCCGCGAGGACGGCCCGCCCCGGACAGGAACGCCGAGTCGAGCAGATCATCCGCAGTGGCCTCGCCGCGGGCCTGAACCGCCCCCTCCAGGACAACGGGAGGCGCCAGTGACGTCGCCCCGGCGCGAGACCCTCTTCGAGTTCGATCCCGAAGCCGTCGCCGCGCAGATCCGCGCGCAGGGCTCCACGGCCGTCCCCCGCCCCACCCAGGCCGGCTCACCCTCCGTCCCGGCAGGCGGAACGGCGACCGCCGATGGCCTCCTGCCCGACACCCTGTCCGACCGCGGCAACGCCAAACTCTTCGTCAGGCTCTACACCAACGACTACCGGCACGTCCCCGGCATCGGCTGGTACCGATGGGACACGACCCGTTGGCAGATGGACGAGGACGACACCGTGCTGTGGGCCGCCGGTGACCTCGCCGAGTCCATCGCCACCCACGACCCCCGCGGCGTCTTCACCACCACCGCCCTGCAGAGTCACCGACGCCGCGCCCTGTCCACCACCGGCATCAACGCGATGCTCACCCAGGCCAAGTCGGCGCCCGGCATGGTCCTCAACGCGGCCCGCCTCGACGCCGACCCGTACGCACTGTGCACGCCGGACGGCATCGTCGACCTGCGCACCGGACTGCTCAAGTCCCCCGACCCCAACAAGGACTTCCACTCCCGCTCCACCGCCGTGGGACCCCTGCACAACGCCACGCCCCGCTGGGAGAGGTTCCTGACCGACACCTTCGGTGCCGATGCCGAGGGCCGGGAGATGATCGACTACCTGCAGCTCCTGCTGGGATACTCCGTCACCGGCGACGTCGGCGGGCAGGTCCTGCCCTTCCTGTTCGGTTCCGGCAAGAACGGCAAGTCCGTCCTCCTGGACGTACTCATGAAACTCCTCGGCGACTACGCGGACGCCGCCCCACCGGGCTTCCTGATGGCCCGGCCCTACGAAGGCCACCCCACGGACCTGGCCGAGCTCCACGGCCGTCGAGTCATCGTCTGCTCCGAGGTCAAACCCGGCGACAAGTTCGACGAGGCCCGCGTCAAGCTCCTCACCGGTGGCGACCGCATCAAGGCCCGCCGGATGCGTCAGGACTTCTTCAGCTTCGAACCCACGCACAAACTCTGGCTCTTGGGCAACCACCGCCCCGAGGTCGGCACCGGAGGCTTCGCCTTCTGGCGCCGTATGCGCCTGATCCCCTTCGAGCGTGTCGTCCCCGACCACCGGAAGATCGACAACCTCGCCGACATCCTCGTCACCGAGGAAGGCCCCGGCATCCTGGGCTGGCTCATCGACGGCGCACGCCGTTACCTCGCCGGCGACCGTGACCTCACCGGTCCCGAACGCGTCCGCATCGCCACCAGCGCCTACGCCGAGACCGAAGACCACACCGGACGTTTCTACGAGGAGAGCTGTGTGCTCGGGCCCGATCTGCGAGCGGAACAGACGACGCTCTACGCCGCGTACAAGACCTGGTGCCAGAATGAAGGGGCACCGGTCATGTCCTCCAGGACGTTCGCGGCCCGCACCCGGGAGCTTGTCGGGCTGGCCTCGCCGAAGGAGATGATCCTTTCCAATCAGCGCAAGCACTACCCAGGCATCGGCCTGCTCACGGACCAGGAAAGGGCTTCGGGCGCATGAGCTCCCTGATCACAGAAGACGAGATCAGTCACGAGAGCCAGCTGGTCTGGCTCGAAGACATCGACGACCTCGACTACGTTCGCCAGAGCCTGGACCGGCTGCCCACCCGGAAGAGCAAGCCCGCCTACCATCGTGACGGGCGCATGGTCGGCTACGCCATCCTCGCCCCCACGGCCAAGGCCTCCCGGGCCTCCGGGACCTTCCGACGCCGTGTCTTCTGGCTCCTGCCCCACGACCGCGACAGCCAGCCCGACGGCCTCTACGCCAAGAGCGCCCCCGCCGAGGCCGTAGACCCGCGGACCCTGGAAGCCTGCGTCAAGGGCTACAAAACCGAGCGCTCCGAAGGCGGCCCCCCGTCCAGCGCCATGCAGCAACTGGGCATAACTCTGCCGCTGTGAACCCAGGAGGAGGCTCCTGGCCCTCTCGCGGGAACCCTCCTCCTGCACGGGGTGTCGCAGCGCCCGGTGGTGGCCACTCCCGCTGCAACCTCCGGCTTCTCCTGGGTGTACCCGGCCACCACTCGGTGGCGCCGATGCCGGCTATGCGCGTCTGCCGCGACCAGTTGCCCGGCGCGTACCGCGGTCGGCCGCAGCCAGGTGTGGGCCGGGTCCCGTTCGTGCAGCGCATGCCACGACAGGGTCTCCACGAGCAGTCCGAGCGCGAAGGGCAGGTCGACGACGACCATGTCGTTGCCCGGGGTCTACGGGTGAGCCGCCCGTTCGGGCACGAGGCCGATCCTGGTGGTGCCCGCGACCAGGTGGGGTACGACGAGGAAGTCCTCGGTGGTCACCTCCACCCGTACCTCGACGCCCCGGTCCCGCAGACGCTGCAGCGGGGGAGGGGCGAGGCTCGTGTTGTGGTACGGCACCACTCACCGGTGGTCCGCGAGATCCTGGGCGCTTGCGGCCGTGGCCGTGGGGGAGTCGGCGGAGGCGATGCAGACCCAGCGCTCCTGGTGGAGGTCGAGCTTGGCGAGTTCCGCCAGCAGGCCCTGGGGGAGCGCGACGGCGTCCACGGCCGACCGGCCTGTGCTGGACTGGGATCGGTCCAGGGGGACTTTGATCCGTGGGTCGTACGCACGTGGCGACGAGCTGGCCGACGTCCTACTCGGCGTGGACGAGACCTACCAAGGCAACCTTGCGCGTGTTGGATCCTTACGGGGACACGTCCGAAAGAGCGCCACCTCGGAGGATGAATGCTGCCGCGTCCAACGCGACAGCGGGCTGGACCGCCGCCCAGGCCGGGTGACCGGCCGGTGAGCGACGCCATGCACATCGTCCTGGACGACACCGCGATGGCCGCGGCCGGACAGGGCGATGTTCTCGCTTCCCGCCTCATCCACCGGGCTTACGGTTAGGCCGGCTGGTTCCTCCATGCCCCGGCGTGCGCGTTGGTGAAGGCCGACCGGTCCCGGCCCGGCACGGCGGAGCATCTGGCGTCCCTGCCCGGCATCACGGTCCTCGCGGATCGCCATGAGGCCGGGCATATCGCGCTCGGCGAGGGTGATCTCCGTGCGGCCAAACTCGGCCAGGGAGAGGTCGGCGACCCTGAGATCGTTGAACTCAGCTCACATGAGGACTCCTTGCGTCCAGCACGTTGCGGTGGACGTCCAGGACCGCCGTGCACTTGTTCAGCGTGATGTAGTGCAGACCCGGTGCGCCCTCGGCCAGCAGGCGCCCGGCCATGGCGGTGGCATGCTCGACGCCGATCCGGTGACCGGCCACGGGGTCGTCGCGGACCGCCTCCAGGCGGTGTGCGAGGTCCTCGGGAAACGCGGCGTGGGACAGCTCCGCGAAGCGGCGGATCTGGCGGACATCGACCGCCGGCATGATCTCCGGAATGATCGGGATGTCGCAGCCCGCTGCGGCGACACGGTCCCGCATCCGTAGGTAGTCCTCTGCGTCGAAGAACATCTGGGTGATCGCGTAGTCCGCGCCTGCGCGGCATTTGGCGATGAAGTGCCGGATGTCGCTGTCCCAGTCAGGCGAGCGCGGATGCTTCTCCGGGAAGGCGGCGATTCCGATGGTGAAGTCCCCCAGGGATCGGACCAGCTCCACCAGCTCGTAGGCGTGGGTGAAACCGCCCGGGTGGGGGATCCAGGGGCCGTTCGGGTCGCCGGGTGGATCACCGCGCAGGGCCAGCACGTCGCGGATTCCCGCGTCGGCGTACTGGCCGATGATGTGCCGCAGTTCGGTGATCGAGTGCCCCACGGCGGTCAGATGAGCCACCGGTCGCAAGGTTGTCTCGGCCGTTACCCGTCGCGTCACGTCGATGGTCCGCTCACGCGAGGACCCGCCGGCCCCGTAGGTGACGGACACGAAGTCCGGGGCGAGCGCTTCGATCCGGCGGATGGCCCGCCAGAGCGTCTGTTCGCCCTGAGCTGTCCTAGGCGGGAAGAACTCGAACGAGAAGGTCGCGGAGGTGTCCGTCAGGGCGTGCTCCCGGCCGGCCCCACCACTTTCGAGGATCATGACAACTGTGCGAGCCGCGGCTCCAGAGCGCGGGCCGGATCGCTGCCGTAGGTCTGCTCGATACGGGTGATCAGGTCCGAAGGGCTGAGCTTGTACTCCTGGGTGCCGACCGCCTCCAGCACGGTGGTGGCCAGGGCGCAGCCGAGCCAGGCCGCCTGTTCCTGTGGCCAGTCCCACGCCGTACCGGCGAGGAACCCGGACCGGAAGGCGTCTCCCGCGCCCGTCGGGTCAGCGATTTCGTCCGTGGGCACGGCAGGGATCCGCAGCGTGGGGGCACCCGACCTGGCCAGCGCCACACCGGCCTCGCCCAGCGTGGTGATCCAGGTGCCTGTCCGCCCCAGCAGCTGGTCCCGCGTCCATCCGGTGCGTTCCAGGAGCAGAGCAGCCTCGTACTCGTTGGTGAACAACCACCGTGCTCCGTCCACGAGGTGACGAACCTGGTCGCGCTCCAGGCGGGCGAGTTGCTGGGAGGGGTCGGCGGCGACGGGGACACCGAGTCGGTGGGCCGTGGCGGTGTGCCGCAGCATGGCGGCGGGATCGTCCGCGCCGACCAGGACGAGGGTGGGCGTGCCGGCACGTTCGGCGATCGCGGCCAGGTCGATCCGGGGGGCCTCGGCCATGGCGCCGGCATAGAAGGTGGCGATCTGGTTCTGGTCCTCGTCGGTGGTGCACACGAAGCGGGCGGTGTGCAGACGCTCGCTGACCCGGACCTCGGACGTGTCGACGCCGTTCGCCCGGAGCCAGGCGCCGTACTCGCCGAAGTCGACTCCCGCCGCGCCGATCAGGACCGGATCGAGGCCGAGCAGGCCGAGGCCGAAGGCGATGTTGGCGCCGACGCCTCCGCGGCGCACCTGAAGCCGATCAGCGAGGAAGGAGAGGGAGACCCGCTCCAGCTGATCCTTGAGCAGTTGTTCGGCGAAGCGTCCGGGAAACACCATCAGATGGTCGGTCGCGATCGATCCGCTTACGGCGATACGCATGACAGCGCTCCTTGGTCCTAAGGCGGGGTGGGCGAGGGGACGACCGGGGTGGGTGCCGACGGGGGAAGCGGTGCGCGGCCCGGGGGAAGGCCGCGCACCGCTGTCCTTTGGGCCGGGGGGAGTGTCCCGGCGCCGCACGGTCAGCCCGTTGCCGCTGCCTTGCGCAGGGCGTCCGTGCGGTCGGTGCGCTCCCAGGTGAAGTCTGGCAACTCGCGGCCGAAGTGACCGTAGGCCGCGGTCTGGCCGTAGATGGGGCGCAGCAGGTCGAGATCGCGGATGATGGCAGCCGGGCGGAGGTCGAAGACCTCGTGGATGGCGCTCTCGATCTTCTCGACGGCGACAGTGTTGGTGCCGAAGGTCTCGACGAACAGGCCCACGGGCTCGGCCTTGCCGATGGCGTACGCCACCTGGATCTCGCAACGCGTGGCCAGGCCGGCCGCGACGGTATTCTTGGCCACCCAGCGCATCGCGTACGCCGCTGAACGGTCCACCTTGGACGGGTCCTTGCCCGAGAACGCGCCGCCGCCGTGCCGGGCGTAACCGCCGTAGGTGTCGATGATGATCTTCCGTCCGGTCAGTCCCGCGTCACCCATCGGGCCGCCGACCTCGAAGCGGCCGGTGGGGTTGACCAGCAGACGGTAGCCCTCCGTCTCCAGTTTGATGCCGTCGTCGGCGAGTTGACCCAGGACGTGCTCGACGACCTCCGCGCGGATGTCGGGGGTGAGCAGGCTGTCCAGGTCGATGTCGCTCGCGTGCTGGGAGGAGACGACTACCGTGTCCAGGCGTGCGGGACGACTACCCAGGTACTCGATGGTGACCTGGGTCTTGCCATCAGGGCGGAGGTAGGGGACGGTGCCGTCCTTGCGGACGTCCGTCAGCCGGCGTGAGAGCCGGTGGGCCAGCTCGATCGGCAACGGCATCAGGGAAGGTGTCTCGGCGGTCGCGTAGCCGAACATCAGGCCCTGGTCGCCCGCGCCCTGCTGGTCGAGCCCGCCGGTCGCGGCGCCCGTGGCCGAGCTGTCCAGCCTGCTCTCGTACGCCGTGTCGACGCCCTGCGCGATATCGGGCGACTGCGCGCCGATCGACACCGACACCCCGCAAGAGGCACCGTCGAAACCCTTGGCCGAGGAGTCGTAGCCTATGTCCAGGATCTTGTTGCGGACCAGGGTGGCGATGTCGACGTAGGCGGAGGTCGTCACTTCACCCGCGATGTGCACCTGACCGGTGGTGATCAGGGTTTCGACCGCGACGCGCGAGGCGGAGTCGGCACGCAGAAGTGCGTCGAGGATAGTGTCGCTGATCTGATCGGCGATCTTGTCGGGATGTCCCTCGGTCACGGACTCCGAGGTGAACAGGCTGCGCGACATGACACTCCAGGGCAGACGGGGTGGATACCGGTCGACGTGCGCGTGGCCCCGGGGGCCGGAGCCGAGGGTGCGTGGCCCTGTCACCGCTGGGGACTGCGTGCGTTCCTGACGTGCGGTGCGGTCACAGGAGGGTTCGGAGCCGGATCAGCGGTTCGAGGTCCTTGTCACCGCGCCGGACCGGTCTTGCGGAAGACCCAGTAGTCGGCGCTCTCTTCGGCGATGTAGTGGGCGTCCTGCAGCTTGAACTCCAGGGAGGCCAGGGCAGCGACCTCGTCCGACCGGGCGAAGTCCTCGAAACCGGTCTCAGCCGCGTAGCTGCCGCGGGTGGACACCGCGATCAGGCCGCCGGGCAGGGCGTACTCGATCAGAGTGAGCAGCGCTGTGGGGCGCACATGGCCGAGTGTGAACACACCGCTGCTGACGACGATGCCGTACTGGTCCAGACGCTCGTCGCGCCGGGGGACCGAGAGATCCACGCCACCGTAGACCTTCCGGTACGCCTGGGTCTTGAGGGCCTCGGCGGCCATGTTCTCCGAGAGATCGACGCCGTCGATCACGTAGGTGCCCAGGGTGCGCAGGACACTGCCGACGAGGCCGGTGCCGCAGCCGGCGTCGAAGACGGTCGCGTCCGGCGTCGGGTAGGCGGAGGCGAGCAGGTGCACGAGATTGGCCGCGACGCGCGGCGCCTCCCACTTCTGGTCCGCCAGGTCCACGTCGTACCGCGACGCCCAGTCCTCGTAGTAGTTCTTCAGTCCCGGGGAGTCGTCGAAGAACGCGTGGGACTGCTTGATGTTCGTGAAGGAGCTGCTCATGGGAATTCCTCCCTGTCGGTGCGGATACGGTCGGACCCGGTTCGGATCAAGGTCCGTGACGGTCTTCTTCTCGCTCTGCTAGGTCACCGCGGGCACGTCCGGCGCATCCGATCGCTGCTCGGTACCGTCTCGTCGCGATCGAGAGTTCTTCACGTCGAACACCATGTAGACCGCGATGCCGGCGAGAATGAACAGGGCGCCGCCGACCTCTACCCAGGACGGCATCCGCCGTTCCGCCGGGAGACTCATGATCGCGCCGAAAATCGTCTCCGTGGCGAGCAACGGCCCCACCAGGGGCACCGGAATGCCCTGTGCCGCCTTCACCCAGATATAGGTGCCCCACCAGGAACCGAGGACCCCGAGGAAGACGCACCAGGCGATGATCTTGAAGAGAGGGTACGGAGAGAAGGTCTCCTCAGGCGTTGTGGCGATGGCGAAGGGCAGCAGGAGCATGGAGGCGCCGCCTGCCCCCATGGCCACCAGCGCCGCCCAGATCTTGGGGTCCGGCTTCGTCTCCCAGGTGCGCTGTGACTGGGCGTTGCGGACGACGAAGTAGGACCAGGTGAGCATGGCCATGAGGGCGAGCAGGATTCCGAGAAGTGAGTCGTTCGCGTGGTCCGAGGGGCCTTCGTGAATGAAGTCCACGGCGCTCAGAAGGGTGAGGCCGCACAGGATCAGGAGGACCGGCGCGACCAGCTCGCTCCACGACATGCGCTTTTCCGCGAAGTTGCCGGCCACCGCGATGGTGATCGGTGAGGACCCCACGATGACCGCGGTGATGAAGCCGCTGCCCATGGTGGCGGAGTACGAGACGCATATGTAGAAGACGAAGTACCCCACGAAGCCGATGTACAGGCCGAAGAGGATCCTGCGCATGGACATCAGCTTGAGCTGGCGCCGTCCTCGGTACAGGACGTACAGGCCGCACAGGCCGAACAGGGAGTACCGGCCGGTGACCAGAAGCAGTTCACTCGCCGGCTTGACGGCGGCCGGGGCGGGGAAGGCGAACGCCCACAGCAGAGCGGCCGTCAGTGCCGCTGCCACGTTCTTCTGCGTACTCCCCATCACACAGTCGCTTCCAGCGCGTCGTTCCGCCCGGCGGTGAAACCGTTCCGCATCAGCCAGTCCTGGTTGTAGATCTTGGAGATGTACTTGTTTCCGCTGTCCGGCAGGACGGTGACGACCGTGGCTCCTTCCGCCAGTGACCGGGCCACCTGCACAGCGCCCCACACATTGGCACCCGAGGTGCCACCGCATATGAGCCCCTCGCGTCGGGCTAGGTGCTGACAGGTGGCGAAGGCATCGGCGTCGCTGAACTGCAGCACATCGTCGATGACCGAGAAGTCCATGCACTTCGCCAGGTGATCCTCGCCCGCGCCTTCGACGAAGTACGGTGAGATCTGCGAGGGGTCGACGACGCCTTCGTGGAAATACCGGTGATAGATGGAGCCCACCGGATCGAGAAGGACGGACGTCACGGACGGGTTCTTCGACTTCAGGAACCGCGAAGTCCCCGAGACCGTCCCGCCTGTGCTCCCCGATGCGACGAACGTCGTCACCGACCGGCCGAGCGCCTCCCAGATCTCGGGTCCCGTCGACCGGAAGTGCGCCTCCGCGTTGAGTGGGTTGTCGTACTGGTTGAGCATGAACGAGCCCGGCGTCTCCGCGTGGAGGCGCCTCGCGCGGGACACATAGTGTTTGGCCGAGTCCGGTGGGGCCGAGGCCGGGCAGACGATCACTTCGGCGCCCATGGCGCGCAACGCGTCCTGCTTCTCCTGGCTCACCTTGTCCGGCATGGTCAGGATCGCGCGGTAGCCACGTGTGGCCGCCATCATCGCGATCGCCGCACCTGTGTTTCCGGAGGTGTTCTCCACGATCGTTGCGCCCGGCCGGAGCAGACCGCGGCGCTCGGCGTCATCGAGAATGTAGCGGACGATCCGATCCTTGATGCTGCCCCCCGGGTTCATGAACTCTGCCTTGGCGAATATCCGAACACCGGCCGGAACGTCGAAGGTCTTCAGTTCGACGAGTGGCGTCCTGCCGATGAACGACTGGACATTCATGCCGACTCCCTGCTGAGTGTGGAAAACGGTGACGCGGGGCCGCTCAGGCGGATGTGGTGCGGACACCGGGCCGGTGCGGGCCCGGTGTCCGCACCGGCCGCTGCCGACTGTCCCTCTGCCGAAGTGACGCTGAGGTTCCGTCAGAGGGCCCAGTCGGGAATCTTCACCGAGTCGAGAATCGCGACCGTGTGACCGACCCTTTCGCCCTTCTCCACCAGGGCCAGGGCGTCCAGCGCCGACATCTCGAACGGCGCCAGCTGTTCCTCCAGCGCCAGGGCCTGTGCCCCGGCCGCCGCGGGTGACAGGCCCTCGAAGGCGTCGCGCAGTACGTTCACCGGGTAGAAGTGGAACGGACCCAGCCCTTCCCTCTCCCACTGGGCGTATCCGCCGACCACCTCGGTCGGCTCGGACTGGACCTTCCAGGTGTAGGTCAGGATGCTGCCGTTGTACCCGGCGGCTCCGGACAGGGCCAGGATCTCGGACAACGGAATGCGCGCGCCGATCGACGACAGCACGCGCCCGCCGACCCGCAGGAGAGGATGCGCCTGCTGGAGAGCCAGGTAGTGCAGCGTCACGAGGTTCTTCTCCGCGGAACCGGGGATCTCCTCGCTTCGCTCGGTGATGAAGGTCGAGCTCGTCTGGCCGTCGGCCAGATCCTCGCTGCCTGCCATCGGAATGTTGGGGAGGTTCTCGTAGATCACGTCGATCTGCGACAGCTTGCCGGCCATCGGAGCGAGAAGGTCGCCCGCTCCACCGATCAGTTCGACATCCGTGTCCAGGAGGTTGCTGCGGATGTTTTCCCGCGCATACGCGAGGACGTCCTCGTGGAGGTCGGTGAAACCGACGGTACGTGCGTGCAGGATCTCCACGGCCGCCAGGGCGTCGAGGCCCGCCCCCGTCCCGATCGTGCAGAACCGCGGGGCGAGAACGCCCATGTGCGCCAGCGTCTTGAACGCCGGCACGGCGACGCTCGCCACCCAGTCGGCCCGCGGATCCTGTGCCTTCGGGAGATAGGAGTGGTCCGAAAGCCGGAGCCCGATGGATGACCTGATCCGTTCGGTTTCGCTTATCTTGAAGAACTCGCCGGGCGACACAACCAATTCGGCATGGTCGACGCGTGTACCCATCTCGGTCTCCTTAGAGGTGGCGGCAGTACTGCTTTCGAGCGAGTCCTCGGCTCACGATTCGACGACGAAGGGCCGACGGGCGCACGAACCCGCCTGTGCCGGAGGAATCAACGTGATCGAATCGCGCCCTCCGGGAGGAACGGCATCCTGTGCCGGACGTGACTTCACTATCGGCATCGTCGGTGAAGCTGTACAAGGGGGTGCCTATTGCCTGTCGTCAGGCAACGGTGGCAACAGGAGGCCCCGGAGTGTCGCGCCGGGTGTGTCGCCCGGCCTTGAAGCCGGTGCACCGGCCGGCCGCGATGAGCCCATGTCGCCATTGACCGGACAGCCGCCGCTTGTCGACGGCCCCGTCAGCTGTCGGCCGATCTGCTGCACTGCGACGGGGAGCTGAGCTTTCCAGCCACCTCGGGAGTAGCCCGTTGACACTGGAAAGATCGGCTCCCTAGCATGTAACTATACCGGTAGGTATACATCGCTGTCTCTCCCCCCACGAAGGAGATGCACACGTGTTGCTCCATCTGTCCGGCGTAGCGGCTGATGAGGCGTTGGCTGTCCCCGAAAGGTGCACGGTCGGTCCACTGAGAGGCCAACGGAGCGGCGGCGGCGGCGGGTGCACGCGGACACAACCACTGGCCCGTACGGGAGAAGAAAATCAGTGAGACCCGTATACATCCGCGATGACGTCGAGTCGCAACGTGAGCACCTCCTCTCGGCAGTCGGCGAGTTACTGTGCCGGCGTGGTGGGCTGCTGGGAACGTCCGGCAGCGTCTCGGTTCGATCGGGTGAAGCGGTTCTGATCACCGCCGACGGCCTCGACAGGACGGTGATGACCCGTCAGGACACCGTGATGGTGGACCTGGTCGAAGGACTGCCGTTGATCGGGGAGACCGAATGGCCCCCTGCCGAAACGCCGGTGCACCTCGCCCTCTACCGGCACGTGCCCGACTGCCAAGCAGTGATCTGTGCGCGAGAACCCCGCGCTGAGTCAGGCGCCCCGCTGACCGGCGGCAGCAGTCCTTTCCGCCGAGCGACCCCCGGGGAACCGCAGACGGCTCGGACACTCGGCTCGCCGCATGCCTGTCTGCCGGCACCGCCGGCCGTCGCGGACCGTCTCGAGGCGTCGCGTTTCGCTGAGGAAGTGGTGGCTGCTCTCGACACCCCGGCCACCACCCCTGCGGTTCTGCTCGTCCAGGGCGACGCCGTGATCGCCTGGGGCCGTGACGCTGACGAAGCGCTCAGCAGACTGGAGTGCACCGAACAGCTCAGCCATCTGCTCAGAGCCGAAGTGGGCTCCGGCATACCCGCTCCGGCCAGGGAGAATGCCCGGTGACACTGCTCCAGATCATGCCGGAGAACGCGCCGGAGAGGGTGCGGGTGCGGACCGGCGACCTGGACGTCATCCACAACGAACTGCTCAGGATCGGGGTGCGCTTCGCCCGGTGGCACGCCGCCCGCCGGCTTCCCGCCGACGCCGATGACACCACGGTCATGAAGGCCTACCAGAGCCACATTGACCACCTGAGCGCTGAGGGCGGCTACAGGATCGTCGACATCGTCCGCATGCATCCCCCTCCGGCCGACACCACCGGCCAAAGGCGGCAGACGTCTCCAGCGCGTGACGAACTCCGGCAAGAGCACGTCCACGACGACGATCTGGTGCGTTTTGTCGTGGCGGGGACGGGATGCTTCTCTCTCCACGTCACCGGCCAGGTGTACGCGGTGCTGTGCACGGCAGGGGACCTGCTGACCGTACCCGGCCGAACGCCCCACTGGTTCGACGCGGGCGCAAGCCCGAACTGCACCGCGATCCGCTTCCTCCAGCGGAGCGACCGCGGCGCCATCCGGATCCTGCCCGACGGCATCGCCTCCCGGTTCCCGACCCATGACGATTTGCTGGCGATGCCGGGCGACTAGCCGGCCGCCGAAGACATCCGCAGTCATCTCCGCCGGTGCGGGGCACGAGGCGGCTGCCTCAATAAGTGGTGCCGACGTCCATGGCCTTGCGTGCGCAACCGCCGAGACGGTCCGAAGTACGCGCTCCGGACCATCTGACCCACCGCCCAGGCCGGAAAGCAGGCCCGGCCGTCGCAGCGACCCTGGTGCGAGCCGACTGCTTCAGACCAAACTGAACAATGCTGGGGACTACACAATGGAACGAGAACCGACGCAGGGCTCATCGTCGACTCAGCTCACCCAGGACACCATCGACTGTCGCACCGGCCTGCCGACGACGTTCGGGCAGCTACTGCGCGCCCACCGCACGGAGCGCGGGTTTTCGCTCACGCAGTTGGCCACCCGGGTGCATTACAACCCGGGCCACATCAGCAAGGTCGAGACCGGAAAGCGGTCCCCGTCGGCGGGCTTCGCAAGGGCCTGCGATCAGGCACTGGACGCCGGAACCACCTTCACCGCCATCGCCTCCGCCCTGGAAGCGGCGACTCGCCAGCAGCAAGGCTGGGTCCGGCCTGGGCAACTCCCCACCGCGAAACGGAATTTCGTGGGGCGACACCATCACCTGCGTCAACTGGACGGACTTCTCCAAGGCCATGAGCAGCCGCTCGCAGTACCCGTGGGAGTGATCAACGGCCCGCCCGGTGTGGGAAAGACCGCACTCGCGGTGCAGTGGGCACACCGAGCGGTCAACGACGGTCACTTCCCCGACGGGCAGCTTTTCGTCAGCCTACAGGGGCCCGAACCGGACGCCGCGGCTGCACCCTTCGACGTGCTGGAGGATCTCCTGCACGCCGTGGGCGTGCCTGCGGGACGCATTCCTGCGGACTTGGACCAAAGGGCTGCTACCTTTCGGTCGTACCTGCACGGCCGGGAAATGCTGCTGGTCCTGGACAACGCCGCGGACGCCCAGCAGATCCGCCCTCTGTTACCCGGGTCTGCGGGATGCGCCGTCGTCGTGACCAGCCGGTCGCGTCTACCAGGGCTGATGCCCTTGGTGGACGCCGTCTCGCTGCCTCTGCCCGAGCTGCGCCAGCCGGAAGCCGCCAAGCTGATCGGCGCGGTCATAGGCCAGGTACGGGCCGACGCCAATCCGGGCGCGGTGGCAGTACTGGCGGAGCGATGCGGGCGCCTTCCACTGGCACTGGTCCTGGCCGCCGAGCGGATCGTGAGCCAACAGCACGACAGTGCCGAGCTCATTGCCGCCGATCTCGAACCCCAGCAGGCCCGGCTGGACCTCGCCGAGGGTGACGTGGCGCTCCGCGACGCATTCGAGACCTCGTACAGGGCACTCGATGAGCAGAGCGCTCACGTCTTCCGGGGGCTCGGCTTGCTCCCGGGGCATCTGATCGACGTGGTCGGCGCGGCCTCGATCGCGGGTGTCCCGCCGGAGCAGGCCTCGCTGTCGCTGTGCAACCTGGCAGCAGCGCACCTGGTCCAGCGTCATGACGAGCGTCACTATCGCATGCACGACCTGCTGCGGGCCTATGCGGCCGACCTGGCCCGGCAGTCGAACGGTGGCCTCGGACGCGTGATGACGAACGGCCGAGCGGCCGGTACGGCACCCACGTCGAATTCCCTCGCCGCCGCTTCTCTCGTTGCTTAGTAACCTCGCCGGCGGCCGGGGCTCGTAGGTCGGTCCCGGCCGCCGAGGCGAACGGGGATCAAGTCTCGTGTGTCATGCGACTGGGACCGCAGCGATCACTCGGCGAGTGACCTCTCGATGAGGACCCTGGCCACATGCTCAGCGCGGTCCACGGCCTGATCCAGCGACCGCATGGAATCGACGACGCAGGCCCCCTCGTGCAGGATCAGAACCTCGGCGGCCAGCCCCGCGGGGTCGTCGACACCAGCTTCCACGGCCAGTGCTTCCAGATAGGCGAGCAGCCACGCCTTCTGATCGCGGGCGACATCCCGGCCCGGGTGGCCTTCGGGGAGCTCCACGGACGCGTTGATGAAGGCGCAGCCCCGCAGGTTCCGCTCGCGCATCCACTCGCGCAGGGCACCGAACGTGGCCAGGATCTTCTCTGTTGGGGGACCGTCATGACCGTTGACGTATGTCACCAGCGAGGAACGCCACAAGCCGTCCCGAGCGCGCAGATAGGCGACGATGAGGTCCTCTTTCGAGCCGAAGCGGTCGTAGAGGGTCTTCTTGGTGACGCCCGCTTCCTCCGCGATCGCCTCGACACCGACGGCGCGGATGCCCTGCTCGTAGAAGAGCCGCGAGGCTGTCTGCAGGATCTTCACACCGGCCGGCGTGAGGTGCTGCGCGCCGGAACGCTTGTTGCTTCGACCGACGGTCTCGCTGTTGACAATCACGACTCAACGCTACACCCATCGGTATGGCTACAACAGCCACTGTGCAGGTGTCAACGTCCGAGGACGACCCGCTAAACGCCTGTCCGTCCGACATGCCACGAATGGGGTAATGGCGGGCCCGATCAACCGGTTCGATCCACCGTATGACGCCGGAACGCCGTAATGAGGAGGCTGGATGAGCGAGGCATGCGGCATCGAGGCCGTCGTCTTCGACGTCCTCGGCACGATGGTCGACGAACCCGGCGGAATGCGAGCGGCCATGCGGGAGGCGGCTGACGCCTTGGAAGGAGCGCCCGGGGGGGTGTCTGTGGGCCAGATGCTCGATGTGTGGCGAGAGCACGTGGAGCAGGAGCAGCGTCGCATCGCGGAAAATGCGCGGCCCTACGCCAACTCGCAGGTCCTCGACCGGGAGGCGGCCGAGCGCGTGGCCGAGCACGTCGGCCTGTCCGACGCCGGCGCCCTCGATCGGCTGGCCTCCGCGAGGCAGCGCATGGAGCCCTGGGCCGACTCCCTGGTCGGCCTCGCACGTCTGGCCGAGCGCTTTCCGGTGCTGGCCCTCAGCGATGCCGGCCGCAGCGCCCTGCTCCGGCTCAACGCTCACGCGGGATTGCGCTGGCACCAAGCACTGTCCGCTGAGGACGTCCGGGCGTACAAGCCCGCGCCTGAGGTCTATCAGCTCGCGCTGGACGCGGCGGGTGCTCCGCCGGAGCGTGTACTCATGGTTGCCGCGCACGCCTGGGACCTGCGCGGGGCCCAGGCCGCGGGCATGCGAACCGCTTACGTGCAGCGACCGGTCGGGGATCCGCCGAGTGAGAGCGACTCGTTCACCTGTCGGTCGGCCGGTCTGGAGGAGCTGGCCGCCATGCTGACGGTGGCGTAGTGCCGGAACGTGCCAGGCGCTCGGTGCCCGGCGGTCGGATCCTTCGCACCGAGGTGCCGCCGGGATTCCGGGCACGCCAAAGCACGGCGGGTGTTGGGCAAGTCCGGATAGCGCCGGACACAGGGGCGCAAGGGGCGGGCGGGGTGACCTTTCGCCTGCACGACCCGACCCTTCCGTCCTGGCGGCTGACCGTCATGTCGACAGCTAGGCGGTAGCCATACTGGTGGGTATACTCCAGGGAGAGCGTTTTCGCCTCCTGCTCGCCAGTCGAGACTGCTTGGAGACCCTCACATGAGGTTGTTGCTTCAGCATGTACGGAACCTCCTGCGAGACATCGTGTACGGGGTCAATGCCGGACACGCCATCAGGCACGGAGTGCCGGTGCCGACACGCAAACCCCCAGGCTCACCTGCAGGCGGGTGGGAGTGAGGCTGGAGAGCGCCTTCGCGAACGGTCTGAAGCGCGACCGAGCCGCCGTCGAGGCCTCCCCCACCACAACGGCCGCACCGAGAGTGCCAACACCAAGGTCAAACTCCTCAAGCGCCTGATGTACGGCCGTGCCGGCCACCGCCTCCTGCGTCACATCGACCTGCTCAGCTGACGCGCAGTCACGGACGATCAAGGCCTACGGAAATCTAGGAAGAGCCAAACGATTCACAGTCCCCCTGCCTGCCTCACGCCGGCGGGTTACTACACCACGTCGACGGGCGAGACGCTGGGCCCGGCCGATGGGAACCTGCGGGCTGCCCGGCGTGTGACGGACTGCAGGGGAGTGTTGCCACCGTCGGCACGGAAGGCATCCCTGGGGTCGGCGATGTGCTCCTGGTGCAGGCGGCGGGAGAGCAGGGCGTCATCGAGGAGGTTGGCCCCTCCTTCCCGTCCGCCGTGCCGCCCGGACAGCTGTGTGCAGTGCGCCGCCTGGACGGCCCATTGGATCAGGACTCGGCGTACCACCGACCGCCAGGCCTGCAGATCCGACGCCTTCTCCCTGTCGCCGTGCCGTAGGCCGAGCGGGCCGCGTAGCCTGCCCCGACTGTGTTGCGGACCTGCAGGCGGTCATCGTCGTCCGCACCGACGAGCACCGCGGCGCGCTGCTGGACCTTGCGGCTCAGATCGGTGCCCCCGCCGTCCCCGCCGGCCAGCAGACACTCCACGCTGAGCGCCGAGACCACTGTGCATCCGTGAGTGTGCACACCGCCACCCACGCGGCAGGCACCCTTGGTCGCCCCGACCATGGCGCCGACCATGGCTGGTCAGGGGCATGCCGCGGTTTCGTGGCGGGTGGCCGGGGGTGGTGGCCGCCTGTCTGGTCGGGGGCAGGAGAGGCTGGCTTGGTCGGCCCGACCACGGCCCCGCCCGTGTGCCCGACCACGGCCCACGGAGGACGCGCGTCGGCACAGTGAAGACGACGGTGTGCCTGCCAACCCTGCATCAGCAGGCCGAGGGTGCAGCCAGGAGGTGACTGTGCGGCTGCGCTGTGCACAGTCGTCGCGCTCGCCGACTGTGCGTGCCCTCGCCCTCGTTGTGCAGGCGCCTGCACATTGCGCACCGGAGCCACTGTGCATCCGTGAGTGTGCACGCCGCCTAATACGCGACAGGCATCCTTGGTCGCCCCGACCATGGCGCCGACCATGGCCGGTCAGTGGGCATGCGGCGGTTGTGTGGCGGGTGGCCAGAGACGGGTGGCTGCCTGTCTGGTCGGTCGGGGGAGAGGCCGGTTTGGTCGGCCCGATGATAGGTCCGTCCATGGCTGGTCAGCGGCCTGCCGCCTTTTCGTGCCTAGCGGCCGGAGCCGGACATGGTGGCCGCCGCCTGGGCGCCCGACCAAGGGCCCGACCACGGTCAACGGCAGGATCTGCGCCGGCACCGGGGCACGAGTTGGGGCACCTCGGCTGGGGGTCGGCGGAGCGTCTGCGCATCCGGAGGTGACTGTGCGGCCGCGCTGTGCACAGTCGCCGCGCTCGCCGACTGTGCAAGCCCCCCGGCTCGTTGTGCAGGCACCTGCACATGGAGTGCCGAGACCACTGTGCATCCGTGAGTGTGCACACCGCCACGCACGCGGCAGGCGCTCTTGGTCGGCCCGACCACGGGGCCGACCATGGCTGGTCAGTGGGTGATTCCCCGTTGATGGCGATATGTGAACTCCCCGTCCGGTGCACGGTTTGTCCTCAGACTGGCCCGGTTGGTCCCTGCTCGGCAAACGCTGCGGGCGGTCCGCTCCTGGTGCGTCACCAGGCGGCAGCGGCTACGGGATCGACCTTGCACTGCGCGATCTTGTCCGCGTACTGCGAGCCGGCGATGGGCACCCGGTAGGTTGTGGTGCCCTTGGCGGAAACCAGCAGCTGATGGCCGGTGTCGAGCAAGGTGAAGCCGTGCTGGTCCGCGAAGCTGACTTTCAGGTCCAGGACGGTGTCACGTCCGTTCGGATTCCTCACCTCGACGGTCGCGTATGGGTCCTCCGTGCTCGCGCACCGCACGAGCACGGCGGTGCCGTCTTTCAAGGGCTGGGCGGAACTGCTGGTGGGGGACACCGTGGGCGTGGGCTGCGCGGTGCCGCCGCCGGCTTCATCGTCGCTCGCCTTGGAGTCGTGCGAGTCACTGCTGGGCGAACCGGTGGGCGAGCTGCCGGGCGGAACGCTGCCGTCCGGCGTCGAACCGTCGTGGTCCTGGCCGGAGCTGCTGCAACCTGCTCCGCCGCTGTTGTCCTCGCTGCTGTTTGCCTGGTCGCGGCCCGACGAGAAGCCGGTCAGGGCCAGGACGACCATCACCGACACCGCTGTGAGTCTGAGGCTGCGCCCTTTCATGTACATGATCGCATCCTATGTACGGGCGTCATACCACCCTCGGCCAGGCCTCCAGCAGCGGTTCCGCCCCCTGTCGTACGCGGCGGCCCAGCGGGTGCACTGACCGCTCCGCGTCCCTCGCGCGTCGGCGCGCAGCAGGTCGCGGGCCGCCCTCACCTTCGGCGGGCAAGCCGCCGCACTCAGCGTCACTTCGGGCCAGTTCCGCGCTTGCCGACTCGGTCCGCGGCGTAGTCACGCTCCCTCGTCGAGCGCCGCCTTCAGGATGTCGGCGAGCGACGCTTTGGCGGACGAGGACAGGACATCAAACTCCGCGTTGGCCACCGCGCGAGCCGCCGCGCCTCCAGTCCACCGGTCATGGCCGGTAGATACCGGCCCGGGCCAGGGCGTGACGCATACGGGCCGCGTCAGCCTGCATCCCTGCCGCGCCAGGAAGGGGCCTTGGTCGGGCCGACCATGGGGCCTACCAAGGTTGTTCAGTGCGTCTGTTGTCGTTTTGTGACCTGTGATCGAGGGTGTGGTCGTCTGTCTGGTCGGGGTGGCCGGTGGGCTGACCGGCATGGAACTCGTGTGCGTCTCCTCATCCGGTGGCCTGGGGCGGCCTGTTGGCGTGGTCCGGCTGCAGGGCCTCGACGACCGTGCGTGCCTCGTGTGCGGGGGTCCGCGGTGAGCGGTTGCGGGGCGGGGATCCGCCGGGGCGTGATGGCGGGGGATCAGTTCACGCAGATCGCCAACGGTCTGTTCCGTGACGTCGGGTTGTCGTTCAAGGCGAAGGGGCTGTTCGGGCTGCTCTCCACGCACCAGGTGGGCTGGCGGATGACGGTCACCGACCTTGCCCGCTGCGGCCGGGACGGCGAGGCGGCCGTCAGGAGCGGCCTGAAGGAACTGGAGCAGCACGGTTTCCTCGTCCGTGAACGCGAGCGCGGTCGGGGCGGGACCCTCGGTGCGGCGGTGTACTTCATCACCGACCTGCCCGCCCTGCAAAGCTGCAGGTCACAACCAGAGTCGGGTTTTCCACCGGTGGATAAACCTACGTTGGTTAATCGCCCCGCTAAGAAGACCAAGAGAAAGAAGACCAACAAGCAGAAGACCGCACCCCTCCGTCCCTGCGCCCGCGCCGCCAGCTCGAGGGGCTCCTCGGGGACGGGCCAACCGGACGCAGCCGCGCCCCCGGCCGTCAGCTTGCCCGCAGCCCCCGACGCTCCGCGGGCTGCGCCGCCCGTGCCTGCGGCCGATGAGATGCATCCCGGGATCCGGCTGCTGCTGGAGATCGGCGCCGCCCGCCCCGAGCTGCTGCTGACCGGGAAGACGCTGACCGACCGGGGCCGGGTCGCGACCGTGATGCCGGAGTCCGGCTGGACCAGCGCCCAACTGCGCCACGTCATCGCCGGCCGTCCCCTGCCGACTCCGGTGCGTACCAGTGTCGGCGCGATCATCGCCGCCCGCCTGCGCGCTGCCCAGGCCTACCCACCCCCCGCCACCCTCACCAGCCCGCACCACCCCGGCTACCCCCTGGACGACGTCCTGGACGACGAACCACCCGCCCACCAGTCGATCCAGTGGCCGTCCACAGCGCCCGCGGCCCGCACGGTCGCCGAAGCCCTCACCTACCGCGCCCTGGTCGAGTGCGCCGGCTGCGGCGTCCCTGCCACCGCACCCGGCGAAGACCTCTGCCCCGCCTGCCTCGACTGGCCCCAGTGCTCCACCTGCCCCGGCCCCACCCCACGCCGCGCCCACCCTCGCAGCGACGGACGCTGCACCACCTGCGCCACAACCTTCACCGGCCCGACGGAAGGAAGCACGCCATGACCAACCGGACACCACCGGCCCACGGGACCGTCCCCAGGCTGCGCCCCCTTCCGGCAGCAGCCAAGCCGGTGGAAGAGGGCACAGGCCCGGGCGCTGAGCGGCGGCCACGTCTGCTGCGGCGCCGACTGCGCGCAGGGCTGCGAGCCCGTCTGGATCCGCGAGCGGACGGGGTGGGGGTGGACCGACTGGACGGTTCCGGCCGACGGGAGCCTGCCCCACGAGCCTGACCGGATCGCCGTGTTCAGCCCGCTCGCGACCCGCGCGCAGCGCCTCGGTCTGCGCCGGCTGGAAAGGCGGCCGGCATACCGGATCTGCCTCGACCCGCAGGCCGTATGGCCGGCCACGGCCGCTGCCTCGGTTCTCGCCCTGATCGCGGCGACCCTCGCCACTCTGCACGGTATCCCGTTGTCCATCACCGTGCCGGTGGCCGCCCTGGCTCCGCTGCTCGTGGAGCACCTGCCCGACATCCTCGACGTCCGTGCCGGCGAGAACGCCCGCACATCAGCGCCGGACCCGCCTGCCGCTACCTCCACGGCCTCGCCGCCCTGCACGCCGCGCTCACCGACGTGGCTGCCCGCAGCGACCACTCGCGCGGAGCAGGCCCGCCGCGATGCCGCCCGTGCCGCTGCCTTGTCCATCCGCCACATAAGGTGCTCAGTTACAGCCGCTGTCTCTGCGCACTGCCCGGTGGTTCTACCGACGGTAGAATGAATGGCATGAGCAAGCCGACGAGCATTAAGACCAGCGAGGAAGTGCGCGACCGGCTGCGTATCCTCGCCGACGAGCGCGGCACCACCATTACCGAGTTGCTGGAAGAGCTCGCCAAGCGTGAGCTCACGGAGGCCGAGCGGGAGCAGCGTGCTGTCGAGGCCGCCCGTGAGCTCGGCGTGGAGTACACCGAGCAGGTCCAGCAGGTCGGCCAGAATGCCTGGGCGAAGATCCGTGCCCATCAGGGCGGCGCCGCCGCATGAACCTGACGGCCGTCCTGGACCACACGGCTCTGGCCGCCCTGTACCGCGCGGACCCCTTCTTCACGGGCCTCTACATCGAGGCTTCGCGCGGCACCGGTCGGGTCCTCGTCCCGTCCCTCGCCGTGCTCGCTGCCGAACGGCAGGTCGCGGGCGCCGGCAAGCACGCGGCGTCCCTGCGGTACGCGGAGAACGTCCCGTTCACCGCGGCACACGCGGTGGACACGATGGACTGGACGGAAGTGGTCTGGCCGGTGGCCCACGCCGCCGCAATCGCCTGGCACGCGGTGAGGGCGGGAGAGCCGCTCACGGTCCTGTCACTCGAACCCGAGCTGTACACGGACACCGGCATCACCCCGCTGAACCCCACGTGACCCACGCCGCCTCGGACGAAGAGGGCCGCATCCTCCCGGGAAACGGCCCCCTTCCGCGGTCGTCGCCGAACGTCCGGCGGCCGCCTGGCTAGCGGCCCTCGACCAGCAGGACCGGGGTCGGCAGACCGTCCTCGCCCCCGTCGAACCCGGCGACCGCGAGCCCTCGCGGGGTCCAGGCCAGGCCGTTCAGGTACCGGCTGCCGACCGGGTCGCCCTGCGGCACGTCCAGCGAGGACCAGCGACCGTCCCGCAGCCGCATCGCGTAGGCCCCGCCGTCGGGCCGCTGCCCGGCCACCGCGACCCCACCGGGCGTGAGCGTCAGGTCGTGGACCCGCCCGGCGTCCGCGGGTACCGGCACCTGCCGCCAGGCGTGGCCGTCCCAGCGCGCGACGAGGGCGTGGCCGGTGTCCTCCTCGTCGTTCAGCTTCCGGCCCGCCGCCCACACGTCACCAGGGCCGCGCGCCTCCAGGTCGATCAGCTCACCGTTCACCCCGTCGTACGGAACCGGGACGCGCGCCCAGGCACGGCCGTCGTAGTGCAGCATCACAGGCTCGTCCTGCGCCGAGTACCCGGACACCCACACGTCGTCGGCGCCGACCGCCGCGATCGAACCGACCGACAGGGAGGCGGCGTCCGGCACGGGCACGATGCGCCACGCGTCACCGTCCCAGTGCTGGACCAGCGCCTCGTCGTGCGACTCCTGGGTGATACCGCCGGGCTTGCCGGGGGTGGGTGTCTCGCTGTCGACGACCTGGACCCAGCCGACCGCCCACACGTCGTTGGCGGACCGGGCAGAGACGTCCAGCAGCCCGCCGCCGGCCAGCCGCACCCCCGTGGGGGCCGGCGCGTCGACGACCCGCCAGGCCGTGCCGTTCCAGTGCTGGGTACGGAAGGTCCCGCGCGCGTCGTCGTACAGACCGACGGCCCACGCGTCGCTCCCCGAAACGGCGCTGATCTCGTTGAGCTGGTCGAAGCTCTGGTCGAACGGCGGCATCGGGACCTCCCGCCAGGCCCGCTCACCGTCGTGCCGGCTGAGCAGTAGCGGCGCCGAACGCTGCGCCTTGCCCTCTCGGGTCACCCGCATCCCGTACGCCCAGGTGGTGTCGCCGTCCAGCCGGGTGATGCCGGTCAGCGCCGCGTCCCCCGTGTCCGGCAGCATCGGCGTGGACCACCGCGCGTCGGCGTGCGCCGTGACCGACGACACGACGACCGCGGCGGCGGCCAGGACCACGGCGGCCGTTCTCGTCCGTATCTTGCGTGTGCGTACCGCACTCATGCCGAACACTTCCCGTCGCTTCTCGGTGACAACTCCTGCCACCCCTGCCAGTGCGCCGGAAAGGGCGGAAGGTTGCACCGGACGCCTGCCGCCTCGGGCGCGGAGGAATCACCTTCCGGATGCCGCAACCCGGAGCGGGGCCCGACGCACTGGAGGGGTGGGACGGTCCGCGTGCGCGGACCGGGAAAGCGGGGCGGAATGAGGCGCGACGAGGGCGCGCTGCACGATTTCGTCGAGAGCAGACGTCTGGCGCTCTTCCGGAGCGCCTGTCTGATCTGCGGCAACCGCGAAGAGGCGGAGGATCTCGTCCAGACGACCTTGGTCAAGGTGGTGCTCGGTTGGCGGCGCCTGCACGGACTGGACAACGTCGAGGCATACGCCCGCAGGACGCTCTATCACACGTTCATCGCCGGGCGACGCCGCTTGTGGCGACGCGAGCACGCGTACGGGGAGGTACCCGACCTGGCGGAACCCGAGCCGGACACGGAGACCGGGATGGTCGTCCGGGCGGCCCTGGCCCGGCTCACACCCAAACAACGGGCTGTGCTGGTGCTGCGCTACTGGGAGGACCTCAGCGTCGAGGCGACGGCCGCGGCGCTCGGCATGCGGGAGAACACGGTGAAGAGCCACACGGTCCGGGGACTGGCGGCGCTGCGCGCCGAGGTGGGGAGGGAACTCGTATGACACCCACGGATCATGACGGTGACGGGTCGGACACCGACATCAGGGAACTGCTGGCACGGGCCGTCGAAGCGGACGTCACCGGCCCCGCGTTCAGCACGGAGTCGGTCCTCGCCAAGGCGTCCTCCGCACGCCGCCGGCGCCGGGCGGCGCTGGGCGGAGCGGCGCTCGGCCTCGTCACCGTCGCCGTGTTCACCGCGCCCGGCATGGTGACCGGGGGCACGGACCGGACCCCGGCAGCGGCAGCCTCCTCGGCGGACACCGCGCCGGTCGGCGGCAGCGGGCGACAGGAGAAGCTCACCGCACTGCTGCCCGCGAGCGTCGGAACGGTGGAGGAGGTCTCCCTAGCGGTGATGATCAAACGCGCCGACACAGAGGCCGCCACCGGAGGAAGGTCCCAGGGCCTCCTCGACGGCGACTACACCGTCCGCCGGGACCACGGCGTCGGACTCCTCCACATCGCCCTGAAGGACCGGAGTTACCTCGAGGCGAAGACGGGCACGGACGGCCTCACCGACGACCTGTGCGCCCCGGGCCGTCACCAGGAGCACCGCGCCGACTGCGTACGCGAGGAACTGCCCGGCGGGCGTGTGCTGACGATCTGGCGCCGGCCCGCGGACCCCGCGCCGGGCGCACCGTCCTGGGGCGAGGAACTGCACGCCCGGCTGTCCCTCCCCGACGGTCGTGCGCTGCTCGTGCGCGACAGCGCCGGCTTCCGCGGCCAGGGACAACTGGGCCCCCTACTCACCTCCCCGCCCCTGACCCGCGAACAACTGCGCGAACTGGCCCTGCGCCCGGAACTGCTGGCCGAAACGGACGGCGCCTCCCAGCCCGAGGCCTCGGCTCCACCGGCGTGACCAGTGCGGTACACGGAGCGCCGGTAGCCCCACGAGAAGGCGACGGCAGGCGCCGGGGAGGCGGCTGTCTTACCGCTGAACAACTGCACGAACCGACTGGCACCACTGTGCAGTGCACGAGCCACGGAACCCTGGACGGTCAGCGCGCACGTCGCACCGCGCAAAGCGCACCGACACCTGTGGCGAGGATGCCGAGCAGCAGTCGAAGCGCGAACTTTGCCACGCGCGGCTGGAGGCACGCGCCCATGACTGCCGTCGGTCCAGCTGGCTGATGTTCGGGTACGTCGTCTCAGTCGTGTTGCAGCCTGTAGGACTTCCATCAGGCCTCTGACCTGCGGGGCTGCAAAAGTGAGAATGGAACCAGGCGAGCTCTGGCCGATCGAAAGTTCTCTGACCTGCAAAGCTGCAAGGATTGAGACTGGCCTGCAACCTCATTGAGAGGGCTAGAAGTAGGGGGGATCGCGGGTGTGCTGTGGTCATATCCGGCTGGTCTCTGGGCGGGAGGCGCTAGGTTCCTCCTCGATTGGGTAGTTGACTGCGCCGAGCCCGGGTCGACGGTCGCTGGCTTCGTTGGGCCTGCGGGCTGGAGCTCGTGGCCGGGGGAAATCGGGGGTGATGCGGCGGCCCGCCCGGCAGAATCGGGTGATCGACACGCCCTTGGGGGAGCTATGCAGGAACTCCGCTTCGACGACGACATCCGGTTCACCGCGGTGGTCAGCAGCGACCAGACGTGGCTGCGCCGCGCGCTGGGAGCTCACGAGCTGAGCGTCCAGCTCGCCGTCGGGGTGTCGCCCTTCACCGAGGCCGGGAAGATCTTCGTCCTGGAGGCGGACCTGTTCGGCTTCGAGGCGACCGGGCAGCGCTCGTGGCTCGCCCGGACCACGGTGAACCTGGCGTACACCCCGAAGGTGACCGTCCACCGCGTCAACCTGTCGTTCCCGCTGACGTCGTTGCAGGTCCACGCGATCGAGGAGGGCCGCACCGGCGACGTACGGTTTGAGATCGACCTCAACGCGACGCTGCCGCAGGCGCCCGGGTATCCGGGGAGTACGCAGGACACGGCGCACATCACCATCGCCAAGAGCCGGTGGGAGCAGCAGCTCGCGCTGCTGGGGCCGTCCGCGGCGTTCGAGATGGCCGTGCCATACCCGCTCGGCGATCCGGAGCGGGACGAGGTCGGACGGACGCTGCGGGAGGCGCAGCGGCTGCTGATCGTGGGGGAGATCCGGGCGTCGATCCTGGAGGTCAGACGCGCGTTGGAGTGGGTCCGGGAGAACGTCGGCTGGGAGACTTCCGGGTCGAGGAAGCAAGGCAGCCAGTGCAACCAGTCGCGGGGCGGGCGCCCGCCTGCCCCGGGCTGTTCCCCTCAGATGGCTGACGTCTGAGGGGAACATCACCCGGTGGCGGTAGGACGATTGCACGCACACGGGTGCGGGGCCTGAAACCGCGTGCAGTGGGCGCTCGTCCTCCTGGGAGCGCCCACGGCACACTGCTGTGACCTGTGTGGTTGGGTCTGTGGTCGGGCCTGGTGTGGTGGCTGGCGGTCGTGGTCGGGCTGGTGCGCAGCGTGGCAGGGGCGTGCGCACCGGTGCGCGTCGGGTTGGTTACGGGTGTCGTGTGTGGGTCCAGGCGACCGTGTGGCCAGGGTGGGTGACAGGACGCCAGATGGGCGCTGCGGGTCCGTGCTGCAGCAGCTCGGTTATGGCCGTGGCCAGGATTGGCACATCGCGCAGGAACAGGGCCGGGAGCTTCTTGGCGGCAGCGTGCAGGGCTTCGACGCGGTTGTCGATGCCGGCGGGACCGGTGCCGTCGAGGATGAACAGCAGCCGCGGGAAGAGCGGGTAGCGCCGCCGCCAGCTCTCCTCCTGCACGGTCAGGTGGGGCCTGGTGCCGGGCGGGGGCGCGGGAACGTAGCTGTGGAGGCGGGCGTACGCGCCTAGTTTGGCGGCGAGGCGTTCGGGCCCCATGGTGGCCCGGTCGACTTCCACGAACGCCCGCAGCATCGACCCCCCGTCCCCGCCGGTGCCGGTGCCCGCGCCGGTACCGCGGCTGCGGTAGTAGAGCAGAGCGTCGGGGATAATCGCCTCACCACTGCCGAGGGCGTGGTGGACTTCGGGGATCCAGTCCAGTGGCTGGCACACGTCTCCCCGCTTGCGGGCGTCCTGGACGAAAGCCAGTCCGGTCTCCGTCACTGTCAGCGCGTGCCCGACCCGCAGCCTCGTGGCGGTGCGGTCGGACACCGTCCGCGACGGCCGCCAGTTGCGCAGCTCCGGCCACTCGGAGGCGATCTGGGCCCCGTACTGGGTGACGAACCAGCACCTGGTCCGGCCGGCCTGCGGCAGCGTCACCCGGTCCACCAACCCCTCGGTACGCAGTTTGGCCAGCCGCCGCCGCGTCTGCTCGATCCGCACCCCGGGTGCGATCAGCAGATGCATCTGCTCCGTCGTCGCCATCCGCCACTGCGCCAAGACGGCCAGCGCCAGCCGGTCTGCACCGCCCGCATCCGCGTGCACCATTCCTGAAGCTCCTACCGTGACGGGTCCTTGCGGAGCCGCTTCCGCGCGGCACCGCCGATCCCGTCCACGGCAACAGCCGGCCCCGACCAGACCACCGACCACGAAGGCCCGACCATGGTCACGAAACGACAACACCGCCCCCGACCACGCCCGCAACGCCGCCACGGACCGGTCCGACAACCCCGCCCACTACCGTCCGCACCCGCACACCGCGTGATGGCATAGCCGCAGGTCACCATGCACGCAGTCGTGTGGTCGGGGGCCCGACATCCCCCTCTGCACACCCCCTGCGCTGGCCCGGACCAGAAAGAAGGAAGGGGACGGGGAAGGGCGGGGCGGTGAGTGTGCGGTCGGGGGATCGGGGGTGGGTCGTGGTCCTGTTGCGCGTCGGCCGGGGCCTTCGCGCTCCGGCGCCGTACGAGGCGGCGGGCACCAGAAGGACCAGGCGCCGGCGGGGCGCGGCTGCCCGGGAAGTCAGCGGGGGCGGCACAGCCGGCACCGTTGCTGGCCTTCTCATGGCCGTCGTGGTCCTGACGGTAGTTGTGCTGGAACTGGGCGCGGGCCTCGTTCGTCGCGTGCTGGCAGCGGTGTTCATTGCCGCCGTGGTCGGGCGCCAGTCGTGCGGCCATGCGCCGCGCCGGTACCCGTCGGCTGCACGGAGCTTCTCGAGGACTGCGGCGGTGGGCTGTTTCCTCTGCTGGCGTGGATCTGTGTGTCAGAGGCGGGGCTGGTCCTGCCTACCAGTGGCTGGGGGTGCTGTCGGGGGGAGTGAGGGGCTGGCGCAGGTCGAGGTAGCAGCGCAGTCGTACGCCGGCTTGCCCGGCTTCCCGGGTGGTGCGTTCCACGGACGTGGTGGCCCAGCGGGCGGCCAGCGCGGTGTGGAAGGCGAAGGCGGTCTCGTCGTCGGCTGCGGCGACGTCGACGACGATCAGGCCGGGTTCGGACACGTGGACATCGTTGATCGCTTCCATGACCGGGACGACGTCCCTGCCCGGGATGGCAGTTCTCCTCCCGGCCCGCGATCACCCGGTCGAGTGCCCCGATGACCCGGTTCATGCGGTAATCGCATTTTATCTATGTTTGCTTCGCTTGGTGATCACGTTCGGTAGGCTCCGGGCGCTCCATTCGCACCACTGAGGGGGGATTCCTCATGCGCATCAGGCGCACTCTGACCGCTGCCGCGACCACTGCGGCCGTCGCGGTTCTGGGCCTGGCCGTGGTCGTTCCGGCGCAGGCTGCCGAGTACGCCTCGGCCCTGAAGATCAAGGGCGTGCAGTACGACGCTCCTGGCCGGGACTCCAACAAGTGCTCGGGCGGCAACACGGCAGCCGAGTACCTGACGATCAAGAACTACTCGAAGACGGCGACCGTGAACCTGAAGGGCTACAAGGTCAGGGACGCCACCGGCAATACCTTCGCCTTCACCAAGAACCACACGCTGCAGCCGGGCGACCAGGTCAGCCTCCGGGGCGGCCGCGGTACCGACTCGGACGCGGGCAACGTCGTCTACCGCCAGAACTGCAACTTCATCTGGAACAACGACAAGGACACCATCTACTTCTACAAGCCCACCGGGGCCCGGGCCGACGTCCACGCCTACACGCAGAAGGCCGACGACAAGGACCGCAACGGCTATATCACCTACCACGGCTGACCTGGCCGCCCACGTGAAGAAGCTGGCCGCCGGGCAGACGCCCGGCGGCCAGCCCCGATCCTGCCCTACCGCCCGCGGCGGGGGAGGATGCTACGCGGCGGGCTCGTACGTCACGCTCTGCTCCGGGCAGCCGCCCGCCGCCTCCCGCAGAGCCGTCACCTCTGTCTCGTCTGCCGTCAGGTTCCAGCGCAGCTTCGTGGCCACCCACTCGGCGATGTATCGGCAGTGCACCTCGGCGGCCGGCGGCAGCCACGTGGCTGGGTCCTGGTCGGCCTTGGACCGGTTCGACCGGGCCGTCACAGCGACCAACGATGCTGTCGCGCCCTGGTCGTTGGCGTACGCCTCACGCCGCTGCGCGGTCCATGCGGACGCGCCGCTGTCCCAGCTCTCTGCCAGGGGCACCATGTGGTCGATGTCCAGGCCGGAGGCCGAGGTCACCCACGTCTGGTCGTAGTAGGACCACCAGCTTCCGCCCGACAGCCGGCACCGGGGTCCGACCGTAGGCGGCTCGACGGCCTCGGTGATCAGGACCTCGTTGCGTGTGGAGCAGCCGTCGGACGGGTCGTCGCCGGTGTTCCAGTGGCGGAAGGCGTCACGGTCGTACCCGTCGCGGGACTCGGCTGCGACTGGCAGGCGGTTGACGGCTTCGGCGAGCGGGAGTGTTTCTGCCGCATGGGCGGGCGTGGAGGCGGTGACGGACAGGACGGCGAGGGAGGCGGCGGCCAGGCCGCGCAGCACTGAGGTGAGCATGAGCCGTTGATAGCGGCCTGCAGTGGGGCGCGATCAGTGGTTTGCCGAGTGCGCCGCCCGTGTGAGTGGAATGGTCATACCGGATCACCCTGAGCACGGCGCTGCGTCGAAGCCGTGGGGCGCGCTCAGTCGTTTGCTTCCCGGTCCCGTCAGTTGATGAGGCTGGAGAGGAGACGGTGGGTGGTGGGGTGGGTGGTGTGGATGTGGGTGGTGTGGGTGCCGCGGGTGAGCAGGACGCGGTAGGTGTTGAGGGCGTAGGGGAGGTACTGGTCGGGGGTGAGGTCGCGGAGGGTGGCGTCGTGGCTTTCGCCGGGGTGGGCTTCCCAGTGGTCGTTTTCCCAGGTGAGGTCGGGGCCGATGAGGGTGCCGGCGGTGTGGTATTCGAGGCCTTGGGCGGTGTAGATGCAGCCGATCTGCTGGTGGCCGCCGCTGTGGCTGGCCCAGAGTTGGCTGTGCGGGGCGAGCGGGCGGCCGTCGTCGGGGTGGGTGAGCGCGGTCGCGGCGTTCCAGGCCGCTTTCCAGGTCCTGGCCGGGGTTTTGGGGGTGGCGGGGACGTCGATGGTGATGTCGAGGGGCAGGGTAGTGGCGCCGCGGGGCCGGTTGCGGGTCCAGCGCCAGCAGAACCCGGCGGTGGTGCGCGCGGTGTGACCGGCGGCGGTGGCCTCTTCGATGGCCTGCTGGAGCTGGAAGGGATCGTCGGCCAGTCGCAGGTCGTAGCCGCTCTGACCGGTCCAGGGCTGGGGCGTGCCGTACAGGAGGGCGTCGACCCAGGCGGTGTAGGCGGCTGAGCCGCTGCACCGGAAGGATCCGGTGAGTTCGAGGTGGTGGTGGGCGCGGCCCAGGGCGTGGGCGGCGCTGCGGACTTCTTGGACGGTGGTGCCTTCGTCGGGGCGGATGATCTGGCGTTCGTCGAGGAAGATGACGGCGAGCGGGACGTGCTCGACGACGGCGGCGAGGTCCGGGGGCAGCCTGCGGGTGCCGCCTCGTTTGATGCGCTGGGCTTCGTCGATGACGAGCGCGCTTGTGTGGCGGGCGGTGCTGCGCAGGGAGCCGGCGGAGGGGAACAGTTCGCGGGCCGCGCTGTGGCCGCGGGTGGCGTCCAGGAGGTGGGCGCGCAGGGTGCCGGACGGGGTGATGAAACGCGGCCGGGTGTGGGGGTGCTGGCGCATGAGGTAGCCGAGCAGCCGCACGGCGAGCGCGGTCTTGCCGCTGCCCGGACCGCCGCTCACGGTGATGACGGCCCCCTCACGCCCTCCGTCCCTGTCCGCGGCCGGGGTCCCGTCGTGGCCGGCGGGCAGGTGGCGGCCTGCGGCGTGGCGGATGGCCACGAAGGCGTCCTGCTGGTCGCCGACCAGGGCGAAGGCACGGGCGCCGTCCAGGACGGCACCGACATGGTCGAGGAGCCGGCTGGAGGGCTGCCACCGGATCTCCTCGAACGCCGCCACCTGCCCGGCGTCCGGCGCCGACAGGTCCCCGCACCGCAGCCACCGAGCCAGCGCCCCGGCAGGCTGGGACAGTTCCTGCCCGGTCAGCACCGGAACACCGATGACCTCCGCGCCCGCACCGGCCGACAGCACCGCTCCCTCACTGGCGGTGGCGTTGTGCAGCACCACCACCGCCCGCACGTCCAGCACCGGTGCGCTCGCGGGCCGCCAGTGCGTGAAGAAGCTGCGGTAGGCCGCGACCTGATGGACCGGATGAGCCGTCACCACCCCATCGCTGCGCATCACCCGCTCCGCGTCCAGGACGCGGCAGCTCTGCCACTGCTTCAGCTCGACCACCACCAGCCCGAGCCCGCCACCGGGCGCGGCACCCACCAGCAGCACGTCCAGACGCCGCCCGCCCCCCGGCGTCGCGTACTCCAGATACACCTGCAGGTCCTTCAGCCCGGCACGCTCCAGTGCCGCGAACAACGGCGGCCAACTCCTGCGCCAGCTGCGCTCCTCCGCGGCCCCCGGCGTTCCGAAGCCGGCAGCGCGGTACCGGTCCGCGCACCGGGCGAAGAACGACGCGTCGCCGAGGCGGGCGGCGAGCTCACCGACCCGGCCCGCCGCCACACACGCGACCGCCCCGGCCGCCACGGGCTCCCCGGCCACCGGGACCCGCACGGCACCTACGGTGTTACGAAGATCCTGAAGTTCGCCGACGACGTCCGTGCGCGGACGCGGAACCTGTTCGGACACGCTCTTCCCCCCTGTCCCGGCTGTCTCGGCGACTGCTGCGTGAGCCCCGCCAGCCCTCGCCGGACCGTCCCTCCTGACCGTCGTGCTGCCTCAACAACCCTCTCACCTGGCCGAGTTATCCCGCACACCAGCTCACCTGCCCAGCAGAAGGCCAAAACTGAAAAACTATCGACTACTCGATAGTGACATGCTTATGATGCCCTGCATGAAGAGTTCGACGTTCGTCATGGTCCATGTCGGCCAGAGCACCGAGTCCCAGCGCAACCTTGAGCACGGCATCGAGACCCTTTCCTGGGGCTTCCCGGAGAAGAAGCCCGAATACGACGACGCACGACCGGAGTTCGCCGTCCTGGCCACCGGAGCCTCGCCCCGTGTCCAGCTCGAGGACTGGCTGCAGAACACCGCCACCCTCTACCTCTTCCAGGTCCGCGGCGGCTTCTACGAGGGCACGGCCTGGCACTGGCCCGATGAGGAGGCCGAACGGAGCCTGAAGTACCCCCAGCGCTTCGGCATCGAACCGCTCGCCAAACTCGACAACGTCCCCCTCGGCCCCGAAGGCCCGCTCACCGAAGCCGGCAGCGACGCCATCCGCCGCTCAGGCACCGACCGCGGCATGGGCAAACTTGTCCAGATGCCGGCCCAGCGCCTGCTGGAACTCGCCGGCATCCCCTTCGACCCCGACGACCCCGAAGACGTGCCCCTGGACCAGTCCCCTGGCTTCACCGCCGAACAGGTCGAGGGCAAGAAGAAGCCCCAGCGACGCCGCCGCGGCGCCGGCTACATCTCCGACCCCAAGAAGCGCAAGGCCATCGAGGAACACGCCGAACAGCGCGCCACCGCCCACTACGAGCAGCGGGGCTGGACGGTCGAGAAGCTCGGCAAGCCCTACGACCTGCGCTGCCTCCGCGGCACCGAGGAACGCCACGTCGAGGTCAAGGGCACCACGGGCGCCGCCACCAGCGTCGAACTGACGATCAACGAGGTCCTGCACGCCAGGGACAAGGACAACACCGTCGACCTCTACGTCGTCAGCGACATCAAGGTCGACACCGCCACCGACCCCTACACCGCGAGCGGCGGCACCGTCTCGCACTACCCCGACTGGGAGCCGGCCGAAGAGGACCTCCGGCCCCGCAAGTACGAGTACCGCCTCCCCGACCTCACCTCCTGAGCGCACAGACTCCGGCCGCAGGAAGCGAGTCGATGGGCTGACGCCCGGTCACCTGTCCTGCGGCCGGAGAACCACATTGTGCCACTCGCCCGCATGTCCCCGCCCCCAGGGCCTCAGCCCATGCGTGCAAGAAAGAGAAATGGGTGGTGCCCCTGGGCGAGGGTTTGCTTAACTGATTTTGGAAGCACAAAGACCGTCCACCGAGGGCTCTGTCAGAGGGGCCTGATAGACTGTCATAGACAGCAAGTAGAAGGGCATCGAGGAGTCTTTCAAGCCCCTCTCTGAGGGCATCTGACGGGTCGACAGAAGGCCCATTCCCGTGTACCATAGAAAGAGAAGGGCAAGACGTACCGCCAAACCAAGCGTTACACGCACCATAACTACACCCGTTTTTGCGCCGGAGGCCATCATCCTCCGGCATAGTTTTGCCCAAAAGTAACTACTACGAGTAAATAAAGGAGCACTATGAGTAATGACAGTCAGAATAAGGAAGGCCAGCTCATCAAGAGGGAGCAGCAGAAGAAGCTCAGCCGGCCCAGCTACACGGCGAGAGGACTACTCAGGAAGGGTCTCACCGGCATACTCCTTCTCGACAAGTTCATCACTGTTATTCAATTCATCCTCGACTATCTAGGCTGACCACTTCACAACTTGACGAAGGCCCGTGAAGCCCACGAGGCCTATTTTTTTACCCTAAAACAAGTTGGATAGACGCTAACGCCACGGATAAGTACCAGAGGCAAGCAGAACGTAGTTCACCCGCAGTCCCACAAATCCACGAAGGAGGTAGGCATTAGCGCATTCCGTAGTGGGTCATTACCGCACTTCCAAGGAGACAGCAGACCCACTACGGAACCACTAACAAAGCAATGGGGATACTCGCTCAAGTAAGGAACATCCCCATCCAGAGGAAAGGCTGTAGTCCAGAGTCAATCTCTGGCATGAAAATGAAGCAGAGGGGTGGGAAGGATCTGCCAAACCTACATGATGCATCACCTGGCCATCCCTTCCCACCCCGCTGCCCGGGCCGAAGGCCCGTTGACGGCACCGCGCAGCGGGGCCGGCCTTCGGGGCGCGGTGCGCCCCGAGTGGCCGAAGCGCAGCGCAGGCCACCGCTCCGGGAGCGCAGCGGACGGAGCGTCACAGGCCCGGCGCAGCCGGGCCTGTGAGCTGCTCGCACAGCGAGCAGCAGCGCTCACGCGGAGCGGGAGCGCAACCCCGGCGCGCAGCGCCGGGCCTGGACGCCTTCG